>CAIRNW010000290.1 GCA_903879995.1 uncultured Bacteroidota bacterium | reverse complement strand
AATGTAGTACTCAGAGACACTTTTTGGAAGTTCAACAACTTTATTGCGCATGCGGTTAAAGTTGAAGCGCATGTCCCAACTGAATTTGGCACCTTTCTTTACATTGTAATCAAGCACCACTTCAATTCCTTTATTACGAGTAGAACCTGCATTTTGAGTATTCAACACAAAACCCGTTCCATAACTCAAACGAAAGTTCTCGATGATCTGTCCTTTATTGAGTGTGTTGTAATAAGTAAAGTCAACACTTAAACGGCTGTTGAATAATCGAATTTCTGTTCCCAGCTCGTATGTATTTTGCTTTTCGGGTTCAAGCTCAGCATTATTATTAAAGAAACCATACGAATAACCACCACCACTAGCCTGATTATCGACAAATACAGACTGAGTAGAATAGGGGCTATTTAGACGAGCAGTACTGGCGCGGGAAGCGCGTAATTTCCAGTAGCTCACTAATCCATTCTTTTTTAATTCTGGTAACATATCGCTCATGATCAAGCTCACACTCATACCAGGATAATTGTAATTTCTGTTTTGTACAGGAAGGGTAGATGCTTGTTCAAAACGGTGGGTATAGTTAACGAATAAGTAATTCTTGTAACTATAAGCTACCTCGCCAAAGAAAGCAAGCTGGCGAAGTGTCACATAATTCCACTCACCCCATTTATTTCTGTTTAAACGAAGACGCGTGTTTTGACGGGTAACGTTTGAGTCCATGTAGTTGCCCATGATCTGAGCAAGATCTTTATCTGACACAAAGTTTCCGTTCTTGTACATTTTTCCATTTCCACCTGCTGTGTTGCTAAGACCACCTACAGAGTCCACGATATTTAGACCGTAAACAGCAAACATTTTTGTAGTATAATCTTGCCACATGGTACCACCCATTACGCGTATAGAAGATCCTTTACCAAGATCTTTTTTGGCAGTAGCAGTGATCGTGTGATTGTAACCTGTGTATTTTCTCCAGTAGTTATCAAGGGATCCACCTTGAGCAGCACCCAGATAGAAAGACTGAGGATGTAAGAACATGAATCCATCCTGGTCGTACTGATCGTAGCCAAAGCGACCTGCAATGGTAAGCCATTTGTATGGGTTGATGTTGATACCAACGGTATATGTTTTACGCTCTACTTCGTCTTTACCAAAATTGTTGTTTACGTTCCAAAGTGGATTATCGTATTCTCCATTAGTTGAAGAATTATCAAATAAATCCAGTTTGTCTCCAGTTTGGTCATTTTCAAACGTTCTGATATCATTTGTTCTTGGCCAAACTAAGAGACTAAGTAAAAATCCTCCTGCACTTCTCAACACTTTGTTGTTGGTTGAACGTACGTAAGAAAAAGAGGGGGTGATATCCGCTTTTCCTTTAAAGAATTTTGTAGTGTTGGAAATACGGAAATTATAACGAAGGAAGTCGTTGTTTGGAACAACACCTTGTTGATTGAAGTAGCTACCTGATACACGAAACTTGCTTTCGCCCACACCAAAATCAGCACCAATATTGTGTGTTTGTGCAGTACCCGTGCGGAAAAAATTTCCCACGTTATCAAAAAGCTGTGTACCCGGGGCATAGGCTGGTCCAAAACGACGAAAACTTGTACCCGCTAATCCGTTTGTGCCAGGACCATAGGTGTCCAATGTTTCTGGGAAACGTGTTACTTCTTGAAAACGGAAGCTGTTGTCATATTGAAAAGCAAATTTGTTTGATTTTGCTTTTTTAGTTGTAATAATGATGGCACCGGAACTTGCCTGACTACCATAGAGGGCAGTGGCTTCAGGACCCTTCAATACAGTAATGCTTTCAATATCGTTAGGGTTAATATCCGCGATACGGTTTTGGTAATCATTGAAGCGGTTTGGACGGTCAGAGGCTAGACCAATGGTAGCACCACCAGATGAGGTCTCATTCATGGTAGAGTTGTCCATTACAACCCCATCCACAACATAGAGAGGTTGGTTGCTCAGTGACAAAGAGTTAAAACCGCGTAATACAACAGAGGAGGAGGCTCCAGCTACTCCAGAAGTGGGGTCTAGTGTTAATCCAGCCACACGTCCTTGTAGACCATTAATAAAATTCTCACGTTGTGTTTCCTGGATCTCGTCTCCTTTTAAGGTTTGTGTAGAATATCCCATGGATCTTGGATTTCTCTTGATATCCATGGCAGTTACCACTACCTCACCAAGGGTGTTATCAGCAGTTTTGAGACTTAGTCCAATGTTTTCGGCTGCACCAACTTTAATGTCTGCAGTTTCATACCCTACACTGGAGATTTGAAGTACTTCACCTGTGCTAACGCGAATGGTGAATTTACCGTTAACGTCTGTTTGTGTTAATCGACGAGTTCCTTTCACTCGAATGGTAACTCCTGGCAAGGGAGATTTAGAATCATCGGCCAGAATGGTTCCACTTAACGTTTTCTCCTGAGCTTCCACTGATAAAGGAGCTAAGAAAAACAGAAGGGTAAACGCCAAAAGGACATGGAGAATTTTTCTCATGGCTGTAAGTTTGGTTATATGAATTGCAATTTATAGAAATTTCAGCTCCAAAATGCCTTTTAAAGCAATAGGCTAAACACTATTTACGAACACTAGAAAACTTAAATAAATAAGTATATACACTTATATTGTGTATTCCAAAGTCTATTGCAATAAATCCAACCTAGATTTTGGTCGACGAGCCTCATTCCACTTGAAAAGGGGGAGCCGCATTTCTCCAGGATTCTTTTGTTGAATAGGCCAAACGGTACCGGTGACTGTTCCGCGCAGCACAATACGGTCAAGTGCCTGTTTTATGAAATAAATATCGATTAAATCACTCTTCGATTCATTGATCCCTGTGTAAGAGCTGTCTTCATCTTGTAAAAAATAAATGGTTGCAGCATTTCCAAACGCTCTAACTGAATCCAATGCTCCTTCAGTGAAACGACCTTCCATTCTAATTGAGCCCACTTGATTGTAAATCCCGGGTTCAACCTCACTTACAATTAAACTGTTTTCAAATACAGTTAATCGATCTGCTTTTTTGTTTTTGGTAAAAAGCCAAATAGTATCTCCCGTTATTTGACTCTCTTTAGACCATAGTACCGGTTCTCTGAATAATCTGAAAACAGAGTCGCGGTCTGAATAGTATAAACTGTCACACACCGCTTGCAGTGAATCAGAAAAAATTCTAACATGATGAAATGCCTCAACATATCGAAGGGTGCTATCTTTTTTAGTGAGGGAAATACGAGAGGGCTGCTTTACCTGAGTCGTGTCTTTATGCTTGGGAGTTAGCTGCATTGCCGTGAAAATAGTATCCGCTGTCAGGTAAAGTGAGTCGTAGTCTTGTTTCACAATAAGCAAGGGCTTACCGGTTGCCAACATGCGTTCGTTTTTATCTTCCCTATAAAGTTGACCAGTTACCAGGGTGGTGCCTTGCGCTGTATCAATGACCACAACATTGCCAATTGCCTGCGAGGTACCCGTACTGTCATCGAACGCAATCCGGTCTCCCGTGATTGTTGTAGCACCGTCAATAATTACAGGACGTTGATTGAACTCCGCCTTACCTCCTTTGTAGTAACCGTCCTGTGTTTCAATCCTTCTTCCATAGCTGTCAAAGATTATTGTTTTTGCAATAAATCGATTCGTTTGCGTGGCTGTATTATAAAGCAGTGAGTCGGTAGTAATCCTGTAGGCGGGGTCAACCAGTTTAACCTCATTTTTAAAATACACTTCTTTAAGTGAGGCATAGTAATATCCCTCTTTACTGGTTAAAGTAGTTTTTTGGTTGACTACTTTTCCCCCTTCTGTATAAATTCCTATGTCCGTATTTAAATTGTATTCCAAGGAGGGGGTGGTTAGGACTGCTTTTCGATCATTGAGCGATACCCCTTCATCCAAATAGGCAATCTTCTTATCAATTAAATAGCGTAGATGTCGCGCATTTACTTGGATGCTGTCACTATCTTTTATTTGGATATTTTGCCAAGCTTCAAAAATGTTTGCCCCATTGTTCAGGACACAACTATCGCAATTAAAAAATGCTTTTCCTTGCCGCAAGCGAACTTGCCCGACCAAAATCTGAATGGTTGTAGTATCATCAATTTTTAAAAGCGTAAGCCGGTCTGCACTTATTATTTCAATTTTATTGGTGTCTTGGGAAACGGTAATTGAATCCAGTTTTACCATTTTTTCTTGCCCCGCTACACGCAAATAAGAGGGTAGCAATAAATAAGTAATTAAAAAAACACGAATGAGCGGCGTGTTCATATT
>CAIRNW010000289.1 GCA_903879995.1 uncultured Bacteroidota bacterium | reverse complement strand
GTTCGGAAAGATGATATTGAAGATGTACTGACCACCATAAAAAAATGTAAACAGGGAGACCGGCTTTATATTGTTTCTCCGCTTCATTTTAAATCAAAGCGTTCTTTGCGGGAGGAATTGAGTGTACTACAGCAAAAAGGATTTTCTCGTGTTTACATAGAGGGACTCGCTGAAGAGCCGCTCCATACAATTGATTCTTTATTAGAACAAAGCGATAAGGATTTAAAGAAGTATCTACCTACCCATTTATTGACAGATCGAATTATTGTGAAGGATTTTGAGGAGGACGACTGGCACCGAATGAGCGATTCAATCGCAACTGCTTTTTATGAGGGAGAAGGGACTTGCGCCCTATTACAAAATGATAAAAAATGGCATCACTTCTCTAACCGTTTTGAACGAGATGGACTTGTTTTTGAAGAGCCGGTTCCTAATTTATTTTCTTTCAACAATCCATTTGGTGCTTGTCCTACCTGTGAGGGATTTTCACAGGTATTGGGAATCGATGCGGAGTTGGTGCTCCCCAATAAAAATTTAAGTGTTTATGATGGAGCGGTTGCTCCTTGGAAAGGAGAAAAGATGGATTGGTGGCGGCAACAATTTGTAAAGGGAGCTAAGAAACTTGATTTTCCGATACATAAGCCCATTGCCGATTTATCAGCAAAGCAGATAAATGCATTATGGAAGGGGGGCGAAGGCGTTTATGGAATTGATGATTTTTTTAAAGACGTTGAAGCACATCTTTATAAGGTACAGTTCCGCGTATTATTGAGCCGCTATCGGGGACGGACCACTTGCCCAAGTTGCGAGGGCTATCGACTAAGAAAAGAAGCTTTATATGTAAAAGTGCTGGGAAAACATATTGGCGAATGTTGTCGAATGCCTGTACATCTTTTGCTCGATTGGGTAAATGAAACCGCCACAAAACTTACCACGGCCGAGCAGAAAATTGCGACTAGAATTTTTATTGAATTAAAAACGCGGTTGTCTACGCTCTGTAAAGTGGGGTTGGGTTATTTAACGTTAGATCGTTTGGCTAATACGCTCAGTGGCGGAGAGAGTCAACGTATCCAACTAACACGTCACCTGGGAAGTAACCTGACGGATTCACTCTATATCTTGGATGAACCATCCATTGGATTACATCCCCGCGATACCGATAACTTAATAACGGTATTGAAAGAATTACGTGAGTTGGGAAATACGGTAATTGTTGTAGAGCATGATGCCATGATCATGCAACAGGCAGATTATATTATTGACATGGGGCCGCTGGCTTCTCATTTGGGTGGAGAAGTAGTGGCGCAAGGCGATTATAAATCTTTATTGAAGGAGTCTAGTTTAACGGCCAGGTATCTACGGGGGGAACTAGTTCCTGCAGTAGCTCGTAAGCCTCGTACCTGGAAGCGGAGTATTGAAATTAAAGGAGCTAGACAACATAATTTAAAAAATATCGACATCAAAATACCGCTTCAGGTATTTTGTGCCATCAGCGGTGTAAGTGGAAGTGGTAAAACCACTTTGGTGAAACAGATTCTATATCCCGCACTCCTCAGACACTTAGGGGATTATTCACTACAGCCCGGGGCCTTTACGAGCTTAGGTGGTGATCTTGATATGATCACACAGTTGGAGTGGGTTGATCAAAATCCGATTGGGAAATCCTCCCGTAGTAATCCAGTTACGTATATCAAAGCGTATGATTCCATCCGTGATTTATTCGCTAGTCAACCATTAAGCAAAATGAGAGGAATGCAGCCTCGTCATTTTTCATTTAATGTAGATGGCGGTCGTTGTGATACCTGTAAGGGAGAGGGGGAGCAATTAATTGAAATGCAATTTTTGGCCGATGTCCATCTAACCTGTGAATCTTGTGGTGGTAAACGATTCAAAGAGGAAGTATTGGAAGTGACTTATAAAGAAAAGTCAATCTATCAGGTATTAGAGATGAGTGTGGATCAGGCTCTTGAATTTTTTGCAAACGAAAGTGCTTTGGTAAAAGCGTTGCTGCCATTACAGGAAGTGGGACTGGGCTATATTAAATTAGGTCAGTCTGCAACCACGCTTTCCGGTGGTGAGGCGCAGCGAGTTAAATTGGCTTCTTTTTTGGGTAATAGACGTGCCACACAAAAAATCTTGTTCATTTTTGATGAACCAACTACGGGCTTACACTTCCATGATATTGGAAAATTATTACAATCACTCCAGGCACTAATTGAGCAAGGGCACTCTGTGGTGGTGATTGAGCACAATACTGATGTGCTCAGTGCGGCGGATTGGATAATCGATATGGGACCCGAAGCGGGTGAGGGGGGAGGTCAAATTGTATTTACCGGTACACCCCAGGAATTAAAGCGGGCAAAAAAAAGTTTTACCGCCCAGTATCTCAAGATAGCTTAAGGAAGCGCAGGATATAATGGGAATTGCTTCATCAATGCTTTTACTTCCTCACGCGTCTGTCCAATCACTATCTCGTTATCAGCTTGCATCAATACCTGATCGATCAGCGTTACAATTTGTTCCATTTCTTTTTCACGTAATCCCCGTGTAGTAACTGCAGGTACTCCAACTCTGATCCCTGAAGTAACAAAAGGAGACTTGTCGTCAAAAGGAACTGCATTTTTATTGAGGGTGATATGCGCCAGGTCTAAGGTTTCCTGTGCTTTTTTACCGGTGATATTCTTGTTTCGCAGATCTATCAACATCAAGTGATTTTCTGTACCTCCACTAATCAAATGATATCCCTTGCTTACAAAAGCTTTAGCCATGGCTTGTGCATTGGCAATAACCTGCTTTCCATATTCTTTGAACGAAGGCTCCAGAATTTCTCCAAAAGCTACTGCTTTAGCCGCTATTACATGTTCCAACGGTCCACCTTGCATACCTGGAAATACAGCTAAGTCCAACAAGGCACTCATGGAACGAATATTTCCCTTGGGGTCTTTCACGCCCATGGGATTATCAAAATCATCGCGCATCATGATAATGCCTCCACGTGGACCTCTTAACGTCTTATGTGTGGTGGAGGTTACAATATGACAATGCGCAAGTGGATCACTCAATAATCCAGCGGCGATTAATCCTGCCGGATGTGCAATATCTGCCAATACCAATGCACCAATCTCATCCGCCACTGCGCGGATTCGTTTGTAATCCCAGTCACGGCTGTAGGCAGAGGCACCACAAATAATCATTTTTGGTTTTTCTCTTCTGGCTACCTCTTCCAGTTGCTTATAATCCACAAGTCCAGTTTCGCGGTCCACTCCATAGAAAAAAGCCTGATAATATTTTCCACTGAAATTAGCAGGACTTCCATGTGTGAGGTGTCCTCCCATACTTAAATCAAGTCCTAAAATTTTATCACCGGGTTTTAGACAAGCCAGAAATACGGCTGTATTTGCCTGAGCACCACTATGGGGTTGAACATTAGCCCAACTTGCATTAAACACTTTTTTTAAGCGATCAATAGCAAGGGCTTCTATTTGATCTACTACCTCACAACCTCCGTAATATCTTTTTCCAGGATATCCTTCAGCATATTTGTTTGTAGCAACCGATCCCATGGCTTGCATAACGGCAAGAGAAGTAAAATTTTCTGAAGCAATCAGCTCAATGCCTTCACGTTGTCTTTTAAGTTCAAGATTGAGTAAGTCAAATAGTGCGTTGTCTTGCTTGGCCATGGGGAATAAAAAATTTTCACAAAAGTACGTGCTGTATAGAAAGGGAGGCGAAGTCCGGGGATTAAGTTTTCCTCAAAAGAACTACATTCGTGTTAAGCATGAAAGCGATTATACCTGTAGCCGGGGCTGGTACCAAATTGCGCCCTCACAGTTATACCCAGCCGAAGGCATTGATTCCGCTGGCAGGAAAGACTATTTTGGGTATCATCATTGAGCAGCTCCAAGCCGCCGGTATTCAGGATTTTATTTTTGTGGTGGGGTATTTGGGCGAAAAGATTGAAGATTTTGTTCAACAACACTACCCAACGTTAAACGCACATTACGTTCATCAGACCGATCGGCAAGGTGTAGGACAAGCTATCCTTTTAACACGCAACCTGGTTCAAGGCGATGATATCTTTATTGTACTGGGTGATACCATCTGTGAATATGACATTAAGGCTGTAATGGCTGAATCCCGGTCTATGATTGGTCTTCGAAAAGTAGAGGACCCGCGGGATTTTGGCGTTGCCGAAATCAATGATAGTGGTTTTATTGAACGCTTGGTCGAGAAGCCGCAGATCCCCAAGTCTAATCTTGCATTGGTCGGGATTTATAGAATTAAAGAAAGTGAACAACTTTTCCGTTGTTTGGAAAACAATATTAGTCAGGGTGTACGCTCTCACGGAGAATATAGTTTAACAGATGCGTTGGATTGTATGATCGGACAGGGTGTTCCACTCAAGTCTTTTAAAGTTGATAATTGGTTTGACTGCGGTCGGAAGGAAACCTTATTGGAGTCAAATGCGTTGTTGTTAAAAAAGTTTGCAGGTGAAATTCCTACCGATCATTTTGAAAACACAGTGTTTATTCCTCCGGTGGTGGTTGGTGCCGGGTGTTTGATTCGAAATTCGGTCATTGGACCAAATGTTGCCATTGGGGAAAATACAGCGATTCAATCTAGCGTAGTAAAGGAATCTATCATTGGATCTTATACCACTTTGCAAGATATAGTGGTAAGTGATTCCGTAATTGGAAGTGATACATTGTTGCGTGGCGAAACGCGTTCCCTAAATGTGGGAGATAATACCAGTATCGATTTGGGTTAATATTTTATGCAGCCATTTTCTAATCGTGTCACAAAGTTGCTGAAGATTGAATATCCCATTATTCAAGCGGGTATGATTTGGACAAGCGGTTGGCGATTAGCAGCTGCGGTCAGTAATGCGGGTGGATTGGGTGTGCTTGGAGCGGGTTCTATGACACCGGCATTGCTGCGTGAACATATTCAAAAATGTAAAGCGGCTACTAATAAACCCTTTGCAGTGAACCTTCCATTATTGTATGCTGGTATTCAAGAGCAGCTTGCCGTTGTTGAAGAGGAAAAAGTTCCGATTGTTATTACATCAGCAGGTAATCCTGCCGCGTGGACACCTCATTTAAAATCAAAAGGAATAACAGTGGTGCATGTGGTTAGCTCTAGCAAGTTCGCCCGTAAAGCTGAGGCAGCAGGATGCGATGCAGTTATTGCTGAGGGTTTTGAAGCGGGCGGACATAATGGGCGTGAAGAAACTACTACGTTGGTGTTGATTCCTGCAGTTTGTAAAGCAGTCCAAATACCGGTGATTGCAGCAGGCGGTATTGCAACGGGTCGTCAGTTATTTGCATCGATGGTTTTGGGAGCGGAGGGTGGACAATTGGGAACACGATTTGTAGCAAGTGAGGAAGCCTCCAATCATCTTAATTTTAAAAAACGCGTAATCCAAGCGGGCGAAGGGGAAACACAGTTAAGCTTAAAGAAACTGACTCCCGTTCGTCTGTTACACAATCATTTTTTTGAGCAGGTTCAAGCAGCAGAAGAAAGGGGTGCTTCCGAGGAAGAATTGGCACAGCTCTTAGGAAAAGGGCGTGCAAAAAAAGGAATGTTTGATGGAGATTTAGAGGAGGGCGAACTTGAGATAGGTCAGGTCAGTGCACTACTTGATACAATATTACCAGCTGAACAAATTGTCAATGAAGTTTGGCGTGAATTTCTTGACGCCTGCAAAGCCCCTTTTCATTTCAAATCCTAATTATCCTTTGGTAAAAGCCCACCGAATCATTTCTTTCCAAGTAATTTTTTTGCCATACAGTAGGATGCCGGTTCTGTAAATTTTACCGGCAAACCAAACAGTGAATAGAAATCCTGCAATCAGTAAGGCCATTGAGAGCCCTAACTGCCAAAGGGGAACTGTACCCGGCACACCATAGGGGATACGCGCCATCATAACAATCGGAGAGGAAAAAGGAATAATACTACCCCATACTGCAACAGGTCCCGTTGGGTTGGCAACCGCAGCGGTCATGATGGCAATTGATAAAATAACCAACATGGTGATGGGGAAACTTAAGGAC
>CAIRNW010000288.1 GCA_903879995.1 uncultured Bacteroidota bacterium | reverse complement strand
GTTGAAAGCATTGAAAATTTGATTTCCCTTTGGATAAATTGTTTTGCCTAATTCCTTTTCTGTCTTAACATGATTCACGAGTTGTTCAAAGTAGGCTTTGCCAAACTCCTCCTTTAGTGCTGACTTCCACGATTCACCTATGTTGACTTTTTGAGCTCTCATTTTTACAAATGTATCCGTTTGACGCTGTAATTGACTTTTTGCGTTTAAAGAGTTACACTTATAAAAATTCTATTTATCTATTCAAATAATACGGATGAATAGTTAGAAATAATTAAAAAATTAACAAATTGATATACAATAGTTAGGAAGCCTATCTTGAATTTCTTCTCAAATCTTTTGACTAACTGTTTCAGTTGATGAAAACACTTTTTTTGATGAAAGAACCACTCCTCGCAGAAGGCTTGCTGGCTCTTCTTTCAAAAAAGGTTGATGAACTTTTGTTGGATGTGATATCTTCAATACATGAGTCCGAACTCATTAAACTGGTTACTGAAAAAAACATCCAACTAGTTGTAATTGACACTGTGTCCATTGGAATTCCATCCTGTCAATTAATTCAACAATTAAAAGAGCAGCCGCATAGTCCTCGAATAATTTTGATTTATGATTGCTTATCTCGGGGAGTCTTAAGTGCTTACCGTTCTGGTATGTCTGGTTGTTTTTTCAGGGGGGACTCTCTTGAAACAATTTCCCTTGCTTTTCAAACCGTTATACGAGGAGAGGTCTATGTGCCACACGTTATTATTATAAATCTGATCTGCGAAGGACATTTGTTTACCGATATATCTGATTTGGTCAAATTATTGAGTGCAAAAGAGCTAACTGTTTTAGATCAATTGTGTAAGGGTCATCGCATGAAAGATATAGCCTTACGATTATCTATGGCCCCATCTACGCTCTCCACACATAAACTTCGGATTTCACAAAAATTAAATTTATTGACTGATTTGGATTTTAATAGTTTTCTGAAAGCATACGAAAAATGGAAAATTCAATACGCTAGCCCAATAAAAAAGCCCCTCTATTAATATAGCGGGGCTTGGTGATCCGGATTGGATTCAAACCAATGACCTACTGCTTAGAAGGCAGTTGCTCTATTCAACTGAGCTACCGGACCCACAACGGATGAGGATGTGCGGTGCAAATTTACATTTCTTTAAATTGCGGGACAAACCAATTACATGTTGCCAAAATTTTTGTTTGGAGAGGATACACTTACCGTTTCAGTAGCATTGGACCTTGTGCAGGGCAGAAGAAGGGGTGTGCTAAGCGAATCCACTAAAGAATTAGTGTTGAAAGGAGAGCAGCATGTTTCAAAAATAGTGGACAATGGCGCAACTGTCTATGGAATTAATACGGGATTTGGGATATTGGCCAACACCCGAATTTCAAAAGAAGATACTCGGCTCTTGCAGGAAAAAATACTCCAAAGTCACAGCGTGGGCGTTGGTAATGCCATCCCGGCGCCAATTGCTAAACTCATGTTGATCACTAAGGTGCATGCGTTAGCAAAGGGATATAGTGGAGTGCAACTTTCCACGTTGGAGCGTATTATTTGGCATATCGATCAAAACTGTATACCCGTTGTGCCTGAAAAAGGAAGTGTGGGAGCATCTGGTGATTTAGCCCCCCTCGCTCATCTGTTTTTGCCACTTATTGGGCTTGGTTCTGTAATGATTCAAGATCAAAATCAAACTTGGAAAACGGTAAGCACTACATCAATTTTTGAACAGCATCAGCTTGTTCCTCTACAACTCGGACCCAAAGAAGGTCTTGCACTAATTAATGGTACACAATTTATTTTAGCATTTGCCACCTTGGGTGTGGATCGTTTTTTCAGATGCTTGGAGTTGGCGGATTGGGTAGGTGCAATGAGTTTGGAGGCGTTGATGGGTTCGGCCTCCCCATTTGACTCCCGATTGCATGATTTAAGACCCTTTGGAGGTTGTCAGTTAGTGGCTCAGCGTCTAAAAAAGTTGTTAGACGGGTCTGCCATATTAGAAAGTCATCGAAACTGTGATCGCGTGCAAGATCCTTATTCTCTTCGCTGTATGCCGCAGGTTCATGGAGCCAGCCGAAACGCTTGGCTACATTTAAAGGAATTGGTAGAAATAGAACTCAATGCAGTAACAGACAATCCCATTGTGTTTAATGAAAATGAAACGATTAGTGGCGGTAATTTCCATGGTCAGCCATTAGCATTACCGCTGGATTACGCTTGTTTTGCTGCTGCTGAGTTGGGAAATATAAGTGATCGTAGGTCTTATCTATTGATTGATGGAAAATGGGGTCTACCTACTTTGTTAATGGATAAAGTTGGATTAGATAGTGGATTTATGATTCCGCAGTACACCACTGCAGCATTAGTGACGGAGAATAAAACACTCTGCTTTCCGGCCAGCGCAGATAGTATTCCTACTTCATTGGGGCAAGAAGATCATGTTTCCATGGGTAGTATAAGTGCGCGGAAATTTAATCAGGTTGTTGATAATTTGGAGTATATCCTGGCTATTGAAATGTTATTAGCAGCACAAGCTATTGAATTCAGACGCCCCCTCAAAAGCGCTGGAATGATCGAACACATGCACTCACTGATTAGAACAAAGATTGAATTTGCTAAAGAAGATCGTGTTTTTGCAAACGATATCGAGTTGGCTGTTTCGTTAATTCGTAACCCTGATTTTCTAACTACCTGTAATCAGCATTCCAATACGTTGGGTATTACGCTGAATGAAGGGTTTGCTTCGTATTCTCTTTACTAATTGATTAGTGTAGGGTAGAGGCAGTATCTAGCGCTAGCTTCATCATGGGGTGCAGGGCTTGCTCTCTTTCCGATGCTGAGAGCCGTTCATGCGTTGGAATAATATCTGTTACCGTTAGTAAGCAAGCCGCGCTCTTTTTTAGGAACCGTGCATTTGCAAATAAAGCAAATGATTCCATTTCTGCAGCACTACAGTTGTATTTAGCTGCAAGTGAGGGGGTGCCTGGATTTTTACTATAGAAAACATCCGTTGAGTGTATGGTTGCAGTTTTTAATGAAACTTTAGTTTTTGCTGCAGTGTTATTTATCAGTTCAAAAATATTCCCCTGGCATTCCTGCAATTCTTCCTCGTAGCCCCATGCGTGTTTAGCGTAGGTTGATTCACTTACGGCACTTTTTACATTGATCAAATCATAAAATCGGAGTGCAGTGGAATAGGAGCCACAAGTTCCAATTCGAATTATATTATCGACCTTGTATTCAGTGTATAATTCATACGAGTAGATTCCAATGGAAGGACAACCCATGCCACTGGCGCCCACTGTTATTCGGCTGCCATTATATTGACCTGTAAAGAAAAGTATGTTGCGTGTGTGGCTTACTTTCCTGACATCCGTAAGGTAATTTTCAGCGATAAATTGCGCACGCAATGGATCTCCTGGCATTAGCACGGTGGAGGCAATTTCACCCAGGTTGGCGTTGATATGTATACTCATTTTTCCAAGTTGCGCTTCAAGATATGTAATTTTGCGGCTATAAAAATCTC
>CAIRNW010000287.1 GCA_903879995.1 uncultured Bacteroidota bacterium | reverse complement strand
CCACTTTACTTAGTTGTTGTGCCAACGCATCCAAAACGTCCCGTTGAAAACTGGTTTGGCCGAGAGAAAGAGTATCAAACTGCTGGTGCAGGTCAACTAACTGAGATGATAATTCCTGCAATTGAGATAAATTGACAGGCGTATCATTGACAAAAGCACGGGATTTTCCCTGTGGACTAATTTCACGACGAACAATTAATACATCACTTTCCTCCAACTCTTGTTCCTTCAAAAAAGCAGCTACCCAATTATTATGCGTACAATCAAAAACCCCTTCTACAATCAACTTTTTTTCTTTATTGACTAGTACGCCTGTATCAGCACGTTCACCTAATATCAATCCTAGGGCACCCATAAGAATGGATTTACCAGCACCCGTTTCACCCGTAATAACAACAAATCCGGCCGTGAATTCGATCTCAACTTCCTCAATGATTGCGTAGTTCTGTATAAATAGTCGCCGAAGCATGCTCACAAATTAGTACGAATTACCAGAGTCTCAAAGTGTTCTCACACCAATTGGTTCCTTTATTCCAAAAAAAATCCCGTTCGAAAATGAACGGGATTCGATTATTTCTTGTGTAGGATTACAATCCCACTGTGTTTTTTAGTTCTTCGTCCACCAGAATTCGGCCGCAGTTCTCACAAATCATAATTTTTTTGTGCTGACGAATTTCACTTTGTTTTTGAGGAGGAATGGCATTGAAGCAGCCACCGCAAGCATCGCGCTCAACTGGTACAACCGCCAACCCATTTCGATAATTACCACGAATCTTCTCATAGCTGGCTAACAAACGAGGATCTACTTTTCCTTTTGCTTCCCCTGCCATTTTATTGAACTGCTTCTCTTCTTTTTCGTTAGCAGCAATAATTTTTTCGAGCTCCTCTTTTTTGCTCGTTAACACTCCTTCTTTTGAAGAGATGTTCTTTTTAGCTTTATCGAGTAAAACCGCTTTTTCAGCGATTTCATCTGTAGCATCTTTAATATGCTTTTCAGCCAGTTTGATATCCAACTGAGCCATTTCAATTTCTTTGTTAATGGCTTCGTATTCGCGATTATTTTTTACATCCTCGCTTTGCTTCTCGTACTTCTTAATTTGTGCCTCAGATTCTTTGATGGAGAGTTTACGTTGCTCAATAAACTCCGTGACACCGTTGATCTCTTCTTCAATACGAGTTTTACGGGCATTGAGTCCAGTAATTTCATCCTCCAGATCGGCTACCTCCATAGGAAGCTCCCCTTTCAGGATTTTAATTTCATCCAATTTGCTGTCGATCTGCTGAAGGGTCACCAGGGAGACCAGCTTTTCCTGAATCGAGTAATCTTTTACTTGTGCCATAGGTAGTTGACCGGATTGGTGGAAACGCTTGTTTTGAGGACGGCAAAGGTAGGGAATTTTTCGGCTAAACGCTCCTGTAAAAGGTCAATCGTAAACTGCTCACTCTCAAAGTGCCCGATGTCGGCTAAGACCAATTTATCTGCAGCTTTAAAAAAATCGTGATACTTTAAGTCTGCTGTTACAAAAGCCTGAGCCCCAGCTATCCGTGAGGGTGGTCGTACAGTAGGTGCCGGACAGGTTACCGAGATCTTGAAGTAATCGCTTATATTTGTATTCT
>CAIRNW010000286.1 GCA_903879995.1 uncultured Bacteroidota bacterium | reverse complement strand
GTTAAAAAATCAGTATATTTTAGGTCTCAAAAATGCGTTATCAGGTGAGTCAGCAGCACCCTTGGATACCACGCAACTTGACATACCCCCAGCCACATTGAGTAGTGATTGAGTCAATTATAAAATTATGTTTACAACCAAACCAAAATCAGACATGCAAACCAACCTACCACAATCAGGCAGTGCTGCTACGCTTATCAGTGCCGGAACTGTACTCAAAGGCGATATCAGTAGCAACGGTGATCTTCGTATTGATGGCACCGTGATGGGGAATGTAAAAACCTCCTCTAAAATTATTATTGGCAGTACAGGTGTAGTGGAAGGAGATATTGTGGGCAACCAAGCTGATGTAACTGGCAAAGTAAATGGAAACATTCGTGCGAATGAATTATTGCAATTACGTGGTGAATGTGTGGTAGCAGGCAATATCTATGCAGGAAAATTACAAGTAGAGCCTTCTGCCACTTTCAATGGACAATGCCATATGGGCGCCAACGTGGTGGATATGACAAAAGATGAACAACAAACCCAGGTTCTCGCCCGATAATTCTAAGCGGGATTTACTTCGTTATGCAGGCCTTGCCTCGCAGCTATTGGTCTATCTGGCTGTGGCCGTTGCCGGTGGTATGCAATTTGATCGATGGTTGCGAGTATTCCCGATGCTGACTATTTTATTGCCCTTGCTGACCTTGGCTGGACTTTTTTATAAACTCTTTAAAGAAACTGGTGGTTCGAAGTAGTACGCTGTGAAAATGATGAAAAAAACTACATACGTATTTGTCTTGTTATTGTTGATGATACAGGGTGTGTTAACATTGTCTCGTACCTGGTTATTGTCCCATGAGTTAAACGTAACTATTTTATCTGGAGCTAATTTTCTTCTATTTCTGGTTACTATTTTCTCTGCACGTCTTACCGCTAACAGTTTTACAAATCCCAACCTGCAAGCTTCTGTACGCGCCGTGATGCTTTCTTTTATGATTAAGTTTTTTGTCCTGGTGCTGGCTGCCTTTATTTATATCTATATACAGCGCAAGGCTGTTAATTTGCCGGCGCTGTATGGAGCTGCATTCCTCTATGTGCTGTACACAGGGGTTGAAGTTCGATTGCTGCTCAGGGCATTGAAAAAATAGGATATGCCCAAAAAGGAAGTCCCGCTCGATTTCTTGACGCGTTATTTACCAGGAGGTACAGATCAGCAAGTGCTCTCTCTCTTACAGCAACACCGGGTTCTACTTACCATCACCCGCGAACGAAAAACTATTTTGGGAGATTACAGACACCGCACGCATGATCAGCAACACCGTATTACCGTCAATGGTAATTTAAATCCTTATGCATTTTTGGTTACGCTATTGCATGAGTTGGCGCATTTATTAACCTTTGAACAATTTGGGAATCGCGTACAAGCGCATGGAAAAGAATGGAAGAATTGTTATGCCAACTTGTTGGAATCTTTTTTAACACTCCAACTTTTACCCCCACCGCTTCATAGTGCCCTGCAAGAAATGTTGATCAATCCCGCTGCCAGCAGTTGTGCGGAAGATGGATTGATGCGTGTGTTACGTCAGTATGATCCACCCAAACAAAATCATGTTTTTTTGGAAGAATTACCTGCCGGCGCGTCCTTTAGAATTAAGGATGGCAGAATTTTTCGTAAAGAGGCTTTACTCCGAAAGCGTTATAAGTGCAAGGAGCTAAAAACAGGGAGCTACTTCTTATTTTCTCCGGTGTATGAAGTAGAAAGATTGGCTGACTAATAGCGATGAACGCTTAGGCTACTGCTTTTTTCACCAAGGCAGCTGCTTCGCTAAGCAGAATAGCTGATTGAACTTTCAATCCACTTTCATCGATCAGTTTCTTTGCTTCTACGGCATTGGTTCCCTGTAATCTCACAATGATGGGGATATTGATATTGCCTAAATTCTTGTAAGCATCAATAACACCTTGGGCAACCCGGTCGCAACGTACAATACCACCAAAAATATTAATCAGAATAGCTTTAACAGCAGGGTCTTTCAGAATGATTTTAAATCCAGCTTCTACAGTTTGTGCGTTGGCTGTTCCCCCTACATCCAGAAAGTTTGCAGGCTCACCACCGCTGAGTTTAATCATATCCATGGTAGCCATAGCCAATCCGGCACCATTTACCATACAGCCTACGTTTCCATCTAACTTCACAAAATTCAAATTGAACTGACCAGCCTCTACTTCCGTGGGATCCTCCTCTGTTACATCACGAAGCGCAGCCAGATCAGGGTGACGCATCAGGGCATTATCGTCTAAATTCATTTTACAATCTACCGCCAGAATTTTGTTGTCAGCTGCTTTAAAGAGGGGATTGATTTCTAACATGGAGCAATCCAATCCTACATAGGCATTATAAAGGTTGGTAACAAAACGAACACAGTTTTTAAAAGCATCGCCACTTAATCCCAGATTAAAAGCAATTTTTCGAGCTTGAAAAGCTTGTAGTCCTCCACCAGGATGCACCCATTCCTTAAATATTTTGTCTGGCGTGTTATGAGCTACTTCCTCAATATTCATTCCCCCCTCAGTACTATACATGATCACATTTTGACCTTTGGAACGATCCAGCAAAATGGATAAATAAAACTCTTTTCTTTCGCTTGGGCCATCGTAGTACATGTCTTGTGCCACTAACACTTTGTTTACAACTTTTCCTGCAGGCCCTGTTTGTAAAGTCACAAGCGTTCCACCCAATATTTTTCCCGCAAAATCAGAAATATCCTCTAAGCTTTTTCCAACCTTCACTCCATTGATACCATTTTCTTTGATAGCCCCTTTTCCGCGTCCACCTGCATGGATTTGAGCTTTTACTACCGCAAACTTGCTGCCTGATTTCTCCTGAATTATTTTATAAGCTTCCTGTGCCTCAGCTACAGTTGAACAAGCCACACCTTCTTGTACGGGAACGTTATATTTTTTAAGCAATTCCTTGGCCTGGTATTCATGCAGGTTCATAGGGAAAAATTTTCGCGAAGATAGGGCAAAACGGGGTGGGTAAATCGCTCTTTTAACGATTGCTTTCGAAAGGACCGGCTATTTTTGTAGCCACCTTGGCTGCTTCTAGAAACTATATACTTCTTCTGTTGTTGGTAACAGCATCTTCTTTGGCGGTCAGCCAGGAATTACCCGTTATGCGTAATCCCAGCCGTTCCCGCAATTTAATGCAGGGGGCACCAACTGGATTAAGCCGGATGGGAGCTATGACAACCGGTGCCTCTTCCGATAGTATGAAGCGGCGCGACAAATTGGAGGACTCCATTACTATTTCCTACCGATTATTAAACCAACCCCTCAATTACTTACTGGATTCATCGGTAAGTGATTTTACAGTTCGTTTTCCATTAAAGGCTACAACGCTGCATTTGGGGAATTTAGGGGGAGCTACACGTCCACTGCTTTTTTCCCCGCAATGGCAACCAGGTTTTGATGCAGGCTTTCATGCCTATGATCCTTATCGATTAAATCCTTCCGAAGTTCCTTTTTTTCAAACTACGCGTCCTTACACTGAATTAGAGTATTCTTTGGGAACGCGTGTGGAACAAATTATTGGTTTGCAGCATACCCAGAATATCAATGCTGGTTGGAATTTTTTCTTTCGCTATCGAATGATCAACTCCCCGGGTATTTTTCAGCACCAACGTTCCAATCACTCTAATTTTGTTTTTTCAACCCGCTATCAATCTAAGAATCTTCGCTATCAATCCTGGGCTTTGTGGCTTTCCAATAAATTGCAATCGGAGGAAAATGGAGGAATCGTTGATACGACGGATATACTGAATGATCCCATTTTTGTAGATCGCTTTAATATCCCCGCTTGGTTAGGGGGTCCTGACAATTTTACTTCCAATTTTTTCAGTACTCGTATTAAAACGGGCAATCAATATAACAACCGTGTTTTGCTTTGGCGAAATCAGTATGACCTGGGAAGAAAGGATTCTTTAGTTACTGACTCTACGGTAGTTCCTTTATTTTTCCCTCGCGTACGGCTAGAGCATCAACTCCGTTATGACAAAGAGCAATATGCATTTATTGATAAGGTGCCTGTAGGAACTTATTACAATCGATTTTATCAAATTCCGATTGGTTTTGGAGATACTGTAGACTTACGTGACCAGTGGCAGTTGTTGACCAATGATTTTTCAATTTATCAGTTTCCGGACGAAAAAAATTTGAAGCAATATTTCAAAGCGGGCGCTTCCCTGCAATTGATTTGGGGTACTACCGCATTACAGACCCGCTCTTTTTTTAATTGGTCTGGTAATTTTTCTTACCGAAATATTACCCGTAATAAAAAGTGGGATCTAGCCCTCGATGGTGTTTTATATTTTGCAGGTCTCCATGCTGGTGATTACATGGCTGGAGTACGCCTCCAGCGAAGGGTAGGGAGTAAAAAAAATGCAATTGAGATAAATGCCATTAATACTAACCGGCGTCCTTCTTTTGTATTTGATTCTCGTAGTAGCTTTTATCTATCCAAACGTATAGTGGATCTCAATAAGGAAAATCGGACTCAGTTAGGGGTCACGCTGGACTTTCCTGCCTTAGGTACAAAACTTACCGGAAACTATTCGCTTCTTACGAATTACACCTATTTCACGAACTACTTTGAACCCCAGCAGGAATCCTCCTTGTTCACCGTTTTACAACTTTCCTTGCTCAAAACATTTCGTGTTGCTAAACGCTGGCGCTGGCATACAGAGGTGTATTGGCAACAAAGAGTGGGGGCAGCCCAGGTCAATACGATTCCTTTTTATTTAAGAAATCGATTTGCCTATGAGGGTAGCCTTGGGTTTAAGAATTTGAATTTGGCTACGGGTATTGAGGTCCGATATAGACCTCCCTATAGGGCAGATGCCTACTCTCCACTATTAGGGCAATTTTTTTATCAGGATAGTGTTACTATTCAAAATCCACTACCGGATATTGCCTGTTATGTCAATTTCAAGATCAGGTCCTTTACCGCATTTATCCGGGCAGAGAACCTCAATACTGCCCGTGATTTACAGGGTTTTGGCTTTACCCGTAATAATGTAGTGGCTACTGGGTATGCCCTAAACGGACTTCATATCCGGGTAGGAATTCATTGGCAGTTTGTTAACTAATTCGAACGGACTTTTTTTTACCTTTGTTTCCGATGCGTCGATTTTTATTTACCATAGCGGTTATTATATACGGTCTCAGCTCCATGGGTTGGGTATTGGATATTCACTATTGCATGGGAAAAGTGGATGCAGTTCATTTATTTGAAAAAGAGGAAAAGCCCTGCGGTACTTGTGGTATGTCGGCCGATGAAGCGGCGGGTTGTTGTCATGATGAGAACGCTTTGGTCATGCTTATTCAAGACCAAAAGACACCGGTTACGTTACACTATAACCTTGCATCTCCTGTTTTTCATTTACCGCCAACGCTCAC
>CAIRNW010000285.1 GCA_903879995.1 uncultured Bacteroidota bacterium | reverse complement strand
CCCAGTTTATCAACGATGATCTTTTTTACTCTTGATGCAATGTCTGACATGTTTTTTTGGTTTGGTTTACAGGGTGCAAAAATATACTTTTTGATCAAATACCATTCTTCTTGAGCATTTTTTAAAGGCAAAAGTTAAACAATTGGTAACGAGGCTGTCAGGGGTCATTTGGCACTGAATTTGATCAGTACTGCCAAGGGGGCATGGTAAGCTCCCAAAAATGTAGTATTTTGTTAGACATGGCTCTTAAACTAATTGAACATGGAAGCCCGGAATACCAGCAGATGCTGGATCTCAGGAATTCGGTTTTGAGAAAGCCGCTTGGGCTGGAGTTTGACCCGGTGGAACTAGAGCATGAATCCCACGATATTTTAATTGGCGCTTTTGAGGAAGAGGATATTTTGGGATGTTGCATGCTGATCGAGGAGGATCCCTCCACCCTGCGTCTTCGTCAAATGGCTGTTTACAACGAAAGGCAAGGAAAAGGGATTGGAAGGGCAATGATGAACTTTGCAGAAAACCTGGCTCGGGATCGAGGCTACAAGGCACTAAATATGCATGCGCGAAAAAACGCAGTTGGCTTTTATGAAAAAATGGGCTACCAAGTTGCCAGTGAGGAATTCACGGAAGTAACCATTCCTCATGTAGTGATGGAGAAAAAATTATAGTGACGTTTACTTTCTTGGAACTCGAAGATCTCTTTCAGTCACTGACCAGCTATTAATATTTTCCCCTTTAATACCCAGAAAATCTACCGTTAATTTTCGGTTACCACGTGGACCGCTAATGGAGATGCGACCATAGTTCTGTTTTTGATCTATCCCCACAACGCGATAGGGATTCTCTTTCTCCTCCTTTCCAAAAGTGTGCGTACCTGAAGTGAGCGGAGATACAGTAATGTCGTAAAGGGGGTAAAGCCCGGGGCGTTCTACTTTGATAATTTCACTATGATGACGATCCCCTGTAATAAAAACTACGCCACTGATAGGATTCGCTGCTAAAAACTGAAGGAACGCTTGGTACTCTGCTGGAAAACGTCCCCAGCGGTCATAGGGAGAAACCGGATTTAGCACTTGGCTTCCTACTGCAACAATTTTGAAAGTGGCATTACTTTCCAATAGAGCTCCTTTGAGCCATGCTAATTGCTGCTGCCCAATCATTATTTTTTCTGGGTTGGGTTTTCCTTGTACAGAATCCATTGCATCATCCGCACTTCTCCACCAGCGGTCATCCAACATAAATACATCCACATCAGCCCAACTGAGCTTTGTATAGATGCCTTGACCATTTTCACCAGCAGAAGAATTAGGAAAGTAACTGGTAAAAACCTTTCTACTTGCTTCTTTCAAATGAAAAGCTGCACCGGAGTTGTTTGGACCAAAATCGTGATCGTCCCAAATTCCTACGTGTGTCATAGATTTAAGAAAGGGCTGAAGAATAGGCGTGGATCGATCTTTACTGGCACGATACCAAAGACCCCACTCACTGAAATAATCAATCTCACGAGTGTACCACGCATCACCCAGCCAAAGCATAAAAGCAGCTTTTTCCTTAGACATGGATTCAAATATGGAAGAATCTTTGCCGTAGGGAACACCTGGTCTATCGTATGCAGGTTCATTGAAGTACGAACAGGAGCCAGTCAAAAAACTAAAATCAGGTGCGGGTTCTCTCCACTGCCATAATTTTTTTGTGGTGAACTCCCCAACAGCCTTAGTAGGTTTATCATTGGCCAGTAGCACATATTGGTACGTGGTGTT
>CAIRNW010000284.1 GCA_903879995.1 uncultured Bacteroidota bacterium | reverse complement strand
TAGAAATTATTCAGCTTTTTTCCCTGCCCCTGCGATACACTGCTGGCTGCAATGAGTATTGAGATAATCAGGCCGAGAGTGGGTTTTAATTTATTTTTCATACTCACTATTTTTTATGCATAATTTTAATCGTCTTTTTAAAATGAAAAGAATCTTCATTCCCAGTATACCGAGTATCGAAAAACCCTACTTTACGCCGTCTGGTTTTGTGTATGGTAAGCTATCAAAGTGCCATAGATTTAGGCTTAGGCAGTCCAGCTGTAACCCCATGCACAAAACCCGACGGCGCTCAGTGGCCGATATGGTTATGCATACTGCTTGTTAAGAACGCAGGACATTCCGAACATGACTGGTTCCCGTACTGCCTTTGAATGGTTAAAGTTCATGCATAATTTTGAAGGTAATCGGTACAATGAACTGAATTTCACCGGAAACGAGCCCCTTTTCGATTTCGAAACCCAGTTTTTCAACTGGAAGAAAGTGCCATTTCCGGTTTGGCCAAAGAAGTTCATTTCCCAGAATTGAATTCTGTCGGAACAGAAATGATCCAAAGGTCAATTCCATGTCTTTCAACCTTTCTGACATATCCTTGATTTCTTTATTAGCAAATGCCACAACGAAATAGCTTATCTTAGATATAGAAACAGTAAATGCCTGTTTCTTACCATTCGCAAGGCTAGCTTTGTCTACTTCGAATATTGCCCGCATTTGGGGCGAATTTGGTACATTGAGTGCGTAAACATAAACAAAACCTGTAGACGGTAATTTTTTGAGTGTAATGTTCAAACTGACAGAATCCTCTTTTGAGGCAAATATTTTGTAGTACGGGTACTGATTTAAAAAATCGTATGACAATTCAATCCTGCCATCCAGGATACTGTCGTTAACAGTTCCTTTGCACGATTCAAAGATCTGCAACTCCATTACCTCTGGTTCTTTAAGGATTTCAAATTTTGTAGTTTGACAAAAGGGTGCAGAATAAATGAACACAAATAATACGATCAATAAAGACGTTCTCATTTTAGTATAGTTAATTGGTTACGGGCACCCTTAAAATAATGGGTACAATATGGCCCTTTGAGGAAGTTCCCGAGAAACTCATATCACCTGGAGTGTAACGAATATCAGACTCCGGAATCAGTCTTTCCCCAAAAATTTTGTTGATTCGGGTATCGATATCCCCAAGAGTACCCTCTACCTTTCCCACTAATGAGGCTATGTCGTCTATTCGCTTTTTAGAATATAAGAATATTAAGTAATCTATACCTGTCTTATTGGCTTGATAAGCCAGGTTGCTTTCACTGGGAAGTTCGAAATACGAGTTATCAGAAGGGACAATAGGAACCTCTGTGAGCGTTGCCGCGAATCGGGAAGTCATTGTAGGGAAGAGGACTTCGCCCTTCCCATCAGGATGGACGCTAAAAATATAAAGGTAGTTACCCTCCTCCAGTCCCGACGCCATAACTTTAAAATAATCGTTATAACGGATAACACCGGGGCTTAATTCATAATAGATGCCCTTTTTTGAAGGGTTTATCCTTTGTCGTTCATTCGTCGGAATACTTAATTTACTGAGATAAAAACTTCCCTTAAAGCTAAATGGTTGTGATGGGTTTGGTGCTTCAATGGAAAACTGGAAGCCATATACACACAATAGACCATAAACCTCATACGGGACAAACATAAATCCTTTGTCACCAAATTCGGTACCCCAGGAATTCATGATTTCGAACATCTCCTTTTCGTTATCATAGCCTACCACACACATCGCATGTCCCCCAATAAACTCATCATTTTCGGATGGGATCCATATTCCCGGCTTTTCCAATTTGGCTAGTGAATTAGTAACCACCATCCCGATGACAACAGGCTTCTTTGACTTCAGGCTATTGATCGTCGAGATGATTTTTTGTTCAGGTTGGTCTTTCACATCAAACAAACGACTGTACTCTTTAATCTTGGAACCCTGGGCTTTAATATGCTCGCGGGAAGTAGGAAGAACGGTACATGTGGGTGGGTCGAAATCTTCCAGCTTACAAACGCCTTTTTCTTTTAGGAGGGCCATAGCATCTGTAAGCTGTGACCCATCTCGACATGATTCTTTTCTGATTTGGTTATAGACGTACAAAGAAGATTTTGCCAGGGCATTTATTTCTTCAATATCGGAGATACCTTGCTGCAGTGCAGTTGCTATCGTCATCGCACCATACGCGCTCGCCCACCCCACGCAAGAACCCATTTCTCCTTGGTTGCCTGGAACCGGGCAAAATGGGCGAAGCGAACCCACTGTCGGGCCAAAATCCGAAAATTTAAAAGAACGGGAAACCCTTGCCTGCTTTTCATAGGCTTCGTCATCGAATATCAAGCCAAGGGTACGCTGACTAAGGACGGGAGTGCTCACACCAATCACGCCGAAAAATAAAAACAACGAAAAATGAAGCTTCATAACATATATGGATTTGATTGATAAGTATAATTAGAAAAAAAGATTCCGCACGGACGAGAATATCACATCTTTTTCACCCGGATATCCCCCATAAAAAGCCCATTATTACTTTCAAGAATCTTTGGGAAAAGGCTCCACGACCGCCATGCTATTCTAAAAATGATGGCTACTTACAAACCAATTACCACATCCTGAACCGCTCCCCGCTTCCAGCCTGCAGAAATTTCAGAACCTGGCAGCGCAGCTCCTGATAGACGATAATCTGGGGCGCTTTTCCTCCTGAAGGGTACTTGTAGGTGTCGTTGTGCATAAGAACAGGTACAAGTTTGACCAGTTTGCGAGTGGCCATTTGCTGCATATGGCCGGCTTTAGCATCCAATATAGAAACCGGCAAACGCCTATTTTTGTAGGTTTTTTCATAGGCCATACGGTTCCAAACCTCATTTTTCGTAAGAGCGGACTTTTTCATGAAGTTATCGGTCGAAAATTCTGCCCAACCACCGCAGTCGAATTGGTCAAACAAGGGCAGTTTTAGTGCAAAAACGACCCAGCCCCCGTTCATCAGTCGCGCCGGGGGCAGGCCCAGTTCTCGTCCGATTTCTTCAAGTGTCATCCCGGAGATGTACTGCTCATAAGTGAAACATCCCTTTTGCATGGTGGTTTTGCCCTCTTCCAGGTGGATTGTCTGCATGATAGGTTATATATTATGAATAATATTGGATTAGCGGGGGTAGGTTAAGATACATCTGATGTTGGCATTAATCACCAAATGCTGAGATTTACCAAAGCGTTTATTTTCTTCTGATGATGATAACCGGCCGGCCAGGAGGTGGAGTAGGGGGTGTCGGACTGTATGCCGCAGGAGGTGCAGGGGGTGCAGGGGGTGCAGGGTCTGTCAGGGCAGCAGGGTTATTAAGTGCATCTTCTACGGATACGCGCTCAGTATGCAACTGGCCGTATCGCAGGGAATATACTAAAAAGAACGCGGGATCGTCATCAGCGCAGAAGTAGTAAGTCACCGGCCCGAAAAACTCCCTGAGCTGGCCTGCATCGCAGGTAGGCAGGAAGATGCGAAGCACCCTGGGGTCGTAGAAGCGGAAATACAGCTGCTGACCGTCTTCGGTTCTGACCATTAGAAACTTGCGGAAATGCCGGTAAACTTCTTCAAAGGATATCGGCGTTTCGACTAAAATCCCCCAATAGTCGTGGAGGCCGTTCTCAAGGAACCAAGTCTTAAATTCCGGTGCATGGGGAAAAGAAAAAAGAAAAGGTCCGGCATCCTCTACTGCAGGATCGGTTTCTCCCCGATATAGGGACCGGTGAAGTTCGTTTAACGATTTCCCTTCTTCTAAATGGCGTTCGAGACGGGCACCGTCAAGGATAAGGTAATAGGACATTTTGTCAATGAATATCTTGGTTGCAAAGTATACTCCACCGGAATGTATCCGTCCGGCCAAGTACAGCCCGGACCAAAATCTATTGCCCCGCCCCGTTTTGAAGTTCTCGGGTAGGAACTCCTCGATGCGGTTTTAGGGGTGTTTGCCCACCTGTTGAAACACATCTCGGAGCCATTCCCAGAGGTTTAGTGACACTTAGGGCTGATCTTCAGTTCGCCGAAGCCCGGCGATGCCTCCGTCTGTAAACCCCCAGCTCCTTTTTTTCGCCGTTTCAACCAGTAGCTCAGCAAATGTTCCGCCATACCCGACGCCGCACAAAACTCCCGCACGCT
>CAIRNW010000283.1 GCA_903879995.1 uncultured Bacteroidota bacterium | reverse complement strand
TTTAAAATTTCAATACGTTCGATTTGATCAATGCTCAAAAGATTGATGTCAAAATAATTACTAATCACAGAGGGATCATTCACTGGGATACCATCTAAAAGGATCAATACATTCCCTGCTGATGCCCCGCGAATGGAAATAGTTTGATTACTCCCAAGGTTGTTGTTGGCACCGGGTACCGTAACGCCCGCTACCTGATTCAAGAGTTCGCCCACAGACCGTCCTCCGCTTTGGCGAAGCATCTCACGATTAATTACTGAAACCACTTTTGCAGTTTCTGTTTGTTTTTTGGCCACCTTGTTGGCGGTCACCACCACTTCTTGTAAAAAACTGGTGTCTTCTTGTGCGTGTAGCGCGCTGCTCATGACCAGAGCAGCCACCACTAAAAACTTTTTTTGCATGTTGCAAATTTTTGGTGTGACTGCCTCCGGAGTTAAAGTAGAAAATAAAAAGATGCCCTGACATCTTTCGATCTTCAAGCCTTTCACCCGAAAGCTGAATAAAATATGTGATGATGCGGCAGGTCTTCTGGCTCATCCTCGCTAAAGGCCTTCCCGATGTACAGTGGCTTTTTCTTCAGCGTTGCCCGAAGGCAGGATTCACAGCTACGGGGATAGCACCGGACTCGTTTACACTACACCGGATTTCCCTTTTGATTCCTCTCGGAAACCGTATCGGGAACAAATCTATAGCAATTGAATAGTGGTAAGGGCTTAAGTTATCAACCCGTTGTGAAGAACTTATCTTCGTATCTTGTTCGTCCCTAAAATTCCAATATGAGTGCCCAAAAAAAACTGAGTTTATTTGATATCAGCTTGATTGTTGTGAGTTTGGTAATCGGGATGGGAATTTTTCGGGTACCCGCTTCTGTGGCCGCTACTTCTGGAACTGAAACTATTTTTTTTGGTGTGTGGATCGCAGGCGGATTTATTGCGCTTTGTGGTGCTTTGACCTATGCAGAAATTGGCAAGCGTCTCCCTGCCATGGGTGGTTACTACAAAGTATTTGCAGAGTGTTATCATCCTGCCATTGGTTTTTCAGTGAACGCGATCATCTTAATTAGTAATGCGGCATCTCTGGCTATTGTTACTTTGATTGGAGCAGATTATGTGAGTGATTTATTATATGGCAAACCCAGTGGTACTTTTTTTAATACGGGAGTAGCCATTGCTGCTGTTGGAATTTTTTATTTAGTGAATCTCTCGGGACTTAAAACCAGCAGTCGTACACAAAATATTCTCACCATCACCAAGCTCTCTATGATTGTGGTGCTGATTGCCAGTGTGATTAAGGGCGTAATTGTAGAACCACATGGATATAACACGGGTGATCCGGTTTATACCATTACTGATAAAAGCCCCTGGGTTTTATTTTTGATTTCCCTGATACCTGTGTCTTTTGCATTTGGGGGTTATCAGCAAACTATCAATTTTGGCGCCGAGGCCGAAAAGCCCAGTGGTATTCCAAGAGGGATTTTAATTGGCATTGCTATTGTTACGCTGCTTTATTTATCCATCAACCTGGCTTATACAAAAGTGATTGGGTACGAACCCATGAAAAACGCAACGGCCATTGGGGCTTTACTTTGTGAAGCCTGGTTTGGAAAAGCGGGTGCAAAAGTGTTTGATGGATTAATGTTCTTATCGGTGATGGCCTATGTAAATGTGATTTTGTTAAGTAATCCGCGTGTGATGTACGCGATGAGTCAGGATGGCGTTTTTCCTAAACTATTTGGATACCGCAATGAAAAAACTGGGGCTATCACTAATAGTTTAACCGTGTTTGCGCTCACAACTATCCTGGTGAGTTTTCTGGGAAAAGGTATTGATCCTATTCTCAACTTCAGTATGTTTCTAGACAGCATTGGGATGGCTACTTCTGCGGCAGCTATTTTTATTTTACGTAAACGGCAACGTGTGCTGGCTGCTGACAATTCCGCACAAGAATACAGCGCCATTACTCCCTATGTAGCGGGCTTTTTTATTGTGGCTTACTTTGCCATTGCAACGGGCGTTTTTTTAAAAGATCCCACGGCTGCCTGGACGGGAACTATTTTGTTTTTAGTCTTTCTGATTATTTACCGCTTATTCTATCATAAAAAAAAGTAGTACAGGGCATGGAGAATTCTATGGCACAGTTAAAAAAAATGCGTTTAGCTGTTTGTGGGCTGGCGCGTAATTGTGCTTCCAAGCTTCCGGCCACTATTCGTTTTGTAGAAACCTTGTCTACTTATTTTGAATCTGCCATTATAGCAGTAGTTGAAAATGATAGCAAGGATAATACTCGCAGTATTTTAAACAACTGGGCCGACTCTTGCTCGTCTGTGTTCATTATAGATGGAAGAGTGCCTAGCGGAGAAAACAATACTGACTCAAATGCCAACCCCTATTATTCTATTAAAAGGGTATCAAGACTCGCTGCGCTTCGTAATCAATACCTGGATTTTTTAAAAGCTCAATCAGTGGCTCCTGACTTTGTATTGGTATTAGATTTTGATGTGGACCGAATTAGTTTGAAGGGCGTGCTGGATTCCTTTGTTCGAGAGTCCGATTGGGATGTGGCCACGGCCTATGGCTATTCCCTGTCTCCCACCTTGCAGGAAAGATATCACGATACCTATGCCCTAGTTCCTCTCTGTGAGGAAAATACTCCTCAGTTGGAGGCAGGCCTCAAGTCTATTCAGCGGAATTGGAGGCAAGATAAAGCCTCCAGCGAGCTGGTAAAAGTATATTCAGCATTTGGGGGCCTAGCTATTTATAAGTATAAGCAAATCATTAATTTACGATATAGTGTATGTCCCAATGGGGACGAACGAGTGGAGGCGAGATGTGAACATTTTTCGATCGCAAAGGAGTTGCAAAAAAATGGTTATCAACGAATTGTAATCAATCCCAAGATGCATTTGCGGTTTCAGACCTTTGGTGATGCAGTTTTCAAAAAAGCGGCTGATCTCCTCAACCCCAAACGGGGGGTCTAGCTGGTTGTTTGTATATTTGATACCCGCTTTTTTGGCGTTGATACCCATTCACATGCGATATTTTAACCATATTTTTTTCCTGCTTGTGCTGGTTTTTGCGACCGTTTTTGTGCAAGCCCAGCCTTTTGGCGATCCGGCCCTTCTTTCAGATCAGCAGTTACTTCAACTTTTTGGTACCGGTACTGAAAAAGGGTTGTCTGTTTCGGCTCTTGAATTAAGGGCACGCGAACTGGGCTTTACACCGGCCCAATTCCCTGCTTTGAAAAAACGCCTGGAGCAATTATCATCTCGAAAAGTTAGTGGGTTAAAAGAGGAGGAGGGCATCGAGAAAAGACAATACCAAAGCAGAGCCAAGCGTGAAGTTTCAAAAAAAGATAGCACAGGAGTCCTTCCCATTTTTGGAGCGGATTTATTTGAGCAAGCACTACTCAGTTTTGAACCGGATCTAAATATTGCAACTCCTCAGAATTATGTAATTGGGGCTGGCGATCAATTAGTAGTGGATGTGTTTGGTGTTTCAGATATCACTAAAAAACTATTAGTATCCCCTGAGGGAACTATCCGTTATCCTAATTTAGGTCCTATTGCAGTGGGTGGATTAAGTATTGAAACCGCTACTGAAAAAATTAAAAAATCACTCGCTTCTATTTATCCGGGGATTCGTTCGGGTGCCGTGCGTGTGCAAGTTTCCTTGGGACAGATCAGAAGTATCCGCGTTACTTTAATTGGAGAGGTAAACACACCTGGATCCGTTACTATTTCTTCTTTATCTACCCTTATGAACGCATTGTATTTATCAGGTGGTCCTACTGCAATTGGTTCTCTACGCAATATTGAGTTAGTACGCAATGGAAAAAAACTGGTCAACTTTGATTTATATGACTTTTTATTTCGCGGCGACCTTTCTAAAAATTTATTGCTCCAGGATGGCGATGTAATTCGTGTTGGCTATTGTCAAACGCGTGTAGCACTCAAGGGGGCGTTTAACAAACCCGCTTTATACGAGGCCATTGCCACGGAGTCCGCAAAGGATTTGATCAATTATGCGGGGGGTATTTCTCCTGCCGGAGTTAAAGATTTTGTTTCAGTGATTCGCCTTGGAAAAACTCGAAAGGAAGCTTATTCACTTACCCCAACTCAATGGAGTAGTTTTAGTTTATCCAGTGGGGATACCTTATATGTAGACTCACTCCAAACTAAATTCATCAACCGGGTACAGGTAACTGGTGCGGTGGAAAGACCAGGAATTTATGGAGCGGCTGAAACAAAAAGCCTAAAATCCTTATTAAGCATTGCGGTACCACGTGAGGATGCTTACCTGGCTCATGCGGTGATTCG
>CAIRNW010000282.1 GCA_903879995.1 uncultured Bacteroidota bacterium | reverse complement strand
TGCACCCGTATATCCGGTGGCACTGATTAATACATTCTCTACACCCGCAAAGGTTCCTTTTACAAAAGTGTAGTAGGCAAGATTCAGCAAATCCATCTCCGTAAGTGGCTGCAAGATGCGTGTTGCGTTGGGACCCTGCACCGCCAACAAACATGTTTTTTCGGAAACATTATGCATCTCCACGCCCTGTTGGTTGAATTGTTGAATCCAATTCCAATCCTTCTCTATGTTGGAAGCATTCACTACCAGCATGTATGCATTGTTTTCTTCTAAACAGTATACGAGCAGATCATCAACAATACCTCCCTTATCATTGGGCAAACAGCTGTATTGTACCTTTCCCTTGATCAGCTTTGAAGCATCATTACTGGTCACACGCTGAATTAAATCAAGAGCATGTGGACCTTTCAGGATAAATTCTCCCATGTGGCTAACATCAAATACCCCTGCATTTTTTCTAACGGTTTGATGTTCGTCATTAATACCGGAATAGGAAATGGGCATATTATATCCGGCAAAAGGAGCCATCTTGGCTCCCAGCGCTTGGTGTTTTTGGAAAAAGGGAGTGTTCCTGACTGACATTCGTCATTTTTTAAGAACACAAATGTAAGTCAAAGCTACTGTCTGATTATCCCAAAAGAAGCCTTAATGGGGAGGGTCCTTGTACTCGAACGGGGTAATACTTGCTACGGGGTAACAACATCGCTTCCCGTTGCGTTTCGGGATTTGGTGGAACGGGTAGATCCAACTCGATATTCATTGATTCCAATTCAGCGTCAGACCCATCAGCTGCTTTGAGTTCCCCATCTGGACCCATGATATACTCAATATTGGAACGATATCTGAAATTATGTTCTGTCCAATCATATCGGTCGTATTTGCTATCGGTACGCTGGCGGATTTTTACCTCAAAAGAGGAAAGTTTAGAACGAACAGATTCATCAAAGCTGATACGGCCGCCTACAGGAACGCGTATGATTACCCGCACCTGTTGTGCTCTGTATTTTGCAGATGCCGGTATGGAGTACCCGTTGCCCAGATCAACGAGGGTATAAGAGCGATCTTTAATTAAGTGTGTGATAGTATCGCCTTTTTTATTTTTTTCCACTACAGAATAGTTTCCAACAGCGCTACTCGTGTTGATTTGATAGCGAATGGCATCCGCGCGCTTTCCAGCTTCCTGTTCGTCCCTACCATTGGCCATACGAATTAATTGAACTTGGTAATTGGAATCACGACTGGGCTCTACTTTGATTAAAATATTTGAGAGCTTTAGTGTATCCGGTGTAAGGTCCCATCCGGCAGGATCTCCATCGATCCAGCTAAAACTACCACTATACTCCAGCTCGGGCTCTGTAACAGTAACCATCATTTTGTTAGCGGAAGGACTAGGTAATGCAATGTTTTCAGTTTTTTTCTCTTGGTAACGAAAATCTCTTGATAGGCTGGATGCAAACAGAACAACCGCTATCCAACCTAAAGCCCAAAGCCCTCCAAAGGTCCAGCTTAAAAAAGTGTGTCCGGCTTTAGTGTTAATCAACCGACGGATTAACCAAATAATAAAACCAATTACGGGAACCAACAAAAACAAAGCAAAGGTTGCCCAGGCTAATACCTGTTGTTGGGCGGAACTCCATATATAATGTTGCAAGGGCCATGAAACAATTCCGCCAAAAAGCAGCGCTAACAAGGCAATGAGCAACACAATGGCGATCCCACCAAAAAACAATACAAAGAGAATTTTAAAAAACAATCCAATCAAGCGAAGGGGTCTTGAAATCCTACTCTTTTGCTTAGCTTCCTTTGCCAGCTCTTCCACTTTTGCAGATAGTTGTTTTGCGGTGAGCTCAACATCCTTCCCCCATTCTTCCATCTTTTTGTTAATCCCCTCTTCGCTCACATATTGGCGAATCCGCTCGAGATTAATTTTTTCTCCGCGCATTTCCATTTTTTGATAAGACGTTTCTGCAGTAGGAAGAATAACCCAGAGAATAATATAGAGTATTACAGAAAATCCAAGTAAAGAGCCAAAGCTTACATTAAATAAAATCTCTGCTAATGCCGAGTCGTCAAAAATATCTAGTACAGAAAATAAAATTTGTAGTAATAAAGGAGCTAAAAACAATAAACGAATATTACGTGTACTCACATTGAAATACGCAGCAATACCGCTGGCAACTCCGGCTAACACTCGATCGTCAGGATTACGATAAAAACGACGGCCTCTGTAATCTTCCAGTTCTTTAGCAGGAACAAGAATCCAAAGCAGAATATATCCTAATGCCACCAAACCAAAACTTGAAAAGCTTAGCAGGACAAATAATACACGAATAATAACCGGATCAATTCCAATAAAATTGGCAATTCCTCCCGCTACACCCCCCAATACTTTACTATTGGCGTCTCTATAAAATTCTCTTTTAAGAGTGGTGGGTTTGAAACCGGTTTGTTTGAATGAGGAATTCCCCTCTTGTGTAGAGGAAGTCTCTAAAATTTCCGCATCGGCTAGTTCCTCTGGTTTACCCATAGCAGCAATGATTGCAGTAAGATGGGCTTCCGTAATACACGCAGCACCTTGTTGAATTAAACCATAGAACTGCTCCGCAATTCTGCCTTCGATGTCGTTGATTATTTCTTCGCGGCTTTCTTCTTTAGAAAAGTAATTGCGTAAACTGGCAATATATTGTTGCAGTTGCTCATAAGCCGGTTCTTCAATTTGAAGAACGCGTCCACTCAGATTTATAGTAATGATCTTTTTCATAGTACAACTGATTATAGTTAGAGATTGGTGGGTTTAGGGGTAATTATTTTGTTTACTGCAAAGGAGAGTTCTTCCCAAGTGCGACCCAGTTCTTGGTAAAAGAGTTGGCCCTTTTCGGTCAGTGAAAAATATTTCCGCGGAGGTCCGGATGGACTTTCGACCCATCTGTAAGTGAGCATTTCTGCATTCTTAAGGCGGGTTAGCAGGGGATAGAGGGTGCCCTCCAGAATCTGAAGCCCGGATGCACGCATTTCATCCACAATGTCTCCGGGGTAGGATTCACCCCTTTTGATCACAGAGAGGATACAAAACTCCAAAATCCCCTTGCGCATCTGGCTTTGTGTGTTATCAATATTCATAGTTTAAACTCGTAGTTGCTTATGCAAAGATAGGGAGAATGTTTGGTACTATGCAAAACATAGTACTATTTTTTTGTTTATTATTTAAAAATTAATCTTATTTGACCGGTTTTATGCCGAAATTTGCACCCTTATGAGTCGATTTTATTCGTTTTTACTCCTTTTTGCGGGAATTCTGGGAATTCAGGCCTGCGCTGATAAATATCAATCTTACAGTTCTAAATATACCTTCCGGAGCCAAACAGGGGTGCCGGACTACAGTAATTTGGACCATTGGGCAGCCCATCCGTGGAAAAAAGACCCATCAGACAGTATTCCGCGACCCCTTCAGCAAGAGGAAAGAGATACCATCGCCGATGTTTTTTTTATTCATCCCACCACCTTTACCAAAAAAGAGGATTTTGCCCGGGCTAATGCAGCGATTGACGATCCTTACATCAATGCAAAAACAGATTATTCTACCATTCTCCTACAAGCCAGTGCGTTCAATCAATATGGAAGAGTTTTTGCTCCGCGTTACAGGCAAGCGCATATTGGAAATTTTTATAGCGCCGACACAGTATCGGCAAGTAAAGCGCTTGCACTAGCCTATCAAGATGTGCGTACCGCGTTTCTCTATTATCTGGAATATTATAATAATGGAAGACCCATTATACTAGCCTCACATAGCCAAGGTGCTTTACATACCATCTGGCTGCTCAAAGAATTTTTTGAAGGAAAGGAGTTACGTAAACAATTAGTGGCAGCCTATGCAGTAGGTTGGCCCCTGCAATTAAAGGCGCTAAGCACCATTCCTGTTTGCGCTACACCTGAACAAATTAGCTGTGTGTGTAGCTGGCGAACATTTAAAAAGGGGTATCTCACGCCGGGCGTTACCAAAGAAAATGCGAGAGGAGATTCTGTGTTGGTGACCAATCCTATCAGCTGGACCACCGATCATTCTTTTGTAGGACGAACGCGTAACAAGGGTGCCGTTCTTACCAAGTTCAATAAAATTTTTCCAACACCTGCTGATGCAAAAATCAGCAATGGTGTTTTATTTACCGAAAAGCCAAGATTCCCCTGGAGTTTTTTATATAAAACCAGTAATTATCATATTGGAGATATCAATCTCTATTATATCAATGTGCGGGAAAACGTGGCTACCCGTATTCGTTCGTTTCAGGAGCATAAATAACACTCAACGTCAATGGGAGCGCTGATGAAGATCAGCAGTGTCAGGTTGCTTGAAGATTATCTTTAAGCCGAAACATTTCCCCATGAAAACAATTATTGTTCCCACTGATTTTTCTCCAACGG
>CAIRNW010000281.1 GCA_903879995.1 uncultured Bacteroidota bacterium | reverse complement strand
TCCCTCACGATATCAATGATATCTTCGGCATGGCTATCTGTTTTGGCAAAAATGAGCATCTTGGGCACTTCAAACGCACCATTACGAGGGTCTATCCTATCCGGGAACATAGCAGGCAGCTGGAGCTTTACCTCCTTGATAATAGTGCGTATGGTGCTGAGGTTGACAATATCTTTATCCAGCTGTTTGCCGGTGTATTCAATATCCTCGTCCACCGCTTCCCAGAATTTTTTCCGGGTAAGCCGCTCCCGCTTGTCCACCATTTCCCCCATCTTGATAGCTGCCCCGGCGGTTGTGATCTGCGTTTCGATGGTGTACACATTGTAGGGTACGAGTACCCCATCCACAACCGCCCTTTCATACCCATAATCCGATACAATATTTTGGTTGAAGTAACCAAAGGTTCTGTTATCGGGAGTGGCGGTTAGCCCCACTTGAAACGCGTCAAAGTAGTCTAGTACCTGTTTCCAGAGGTTGTAGATGCTGCGGTGGCACTCATCAATAATGATATAGTCAAAGAATTCAATAGGCAGCTTTTCGCTGTAGACCACGGGGAGCGGTTCCTTAGCATAAGCCCTTTGCTCATTTGGATTTTCTTCTTCTGCGCTTTCATCCAGTTCGGTTCCTTTCAGGATGCTGTATAAACGCTGTATCGTGCTGATATAGACCTGGCTATCTTCCGGAATAAAAGAGCTGGACAGTCGGCTTACCCCATACAGCTCAGGGAAAAGCCGGTTGTCATCTTGGGGTTGGAACTTTCTGAATTCGCCTTCTGCCTGCTCACCAAGATTCTTGGTATCTACCAAAAACAAAATGCGTTCCGCTTTGACGTGCTTCAGCAGCCGATACACAGAAGTGATGGCGGTGAAAGTCTTTCCTGAGCCCGTAGCCATTTGCACCAATGCTTTAGGCTTAGCCGCTTTGAAGGAGGTCTCCAGGTTGTTGATGGCATCTATTTGACAATCTCTCAACCCGGTAGGATCCAGCGGAGGAAAGTCCACTGCCATCCTAAACCGGAGAGACGTGTCCCTTTTCAGCCATTTTGCCAGCGTTTTTGGTCTGTGAAAGGTGAATACCTCTCTAAAACGCGGCTTGGGGTCTCGGGCATCCGAGAATTTTGTGATAGCCCCTGTGCTGAGGTATAAGAAAGGCAGGGGTTGGTTATCGATGTATTTCAGCTTCGCTTGAGCATACTCTTCCAATTGACTTTCATGGACAGATATCTTCCCCCCTTCTTCTTCGCGTTTTGCCTCGATGACCCCCACGGGTTTCTGGTCAACAAACAACACATAGTCTGCCGGCCCAACCTCTGTAGAGTACTCTTTTACAGCGACCCCTGGCGCTGCATACAGGTTGATGTTTTTCTTTTCCTGGATAACCCAACCACATTGCTGTAGTTGCTTATCAATATTATCGCGGGCAATTTGTTCAGGGTTCTGATTCGCCATTACTTGTGTTGGTGCTTTTTCCGGATGTGCTGATAATAAGTTCAATAGAAACAATGGGTTTTGGAAAAATGGGCAGGCTCTTTTTTTGATTTTTATCGCCAGGGAATAAACACTCCAGACAGGTTCATGGAATGCTCTCAGAATAGGACTAAAGCAGGGTTTGCTGAAAAAGTCTCCACCCCGAATAACTTGTTAAAAAACAGGTATCTATGCTAAATTTTCTATAAAGATTAGTAAAAAAGTGCAAGGTTTTAGCGATATTTAGGTCAAATTCCTTGCAGATGCTCAGGTATTTA
>CAIRNW010000280.1 GCA_903879995.1 uncultured Bacteroidota bacterium | reverse complement strand
TATTCGGGGCTCAGGGTAGTTGAAGAGCGCAAATCCCTTTCGCAGAACCCCGCCGGGGAATATTTTTACGGAAGTAATCTGGACGAAGTCGTGGCGATGGCCCGGGCCAATGGATTATCCTTCTTTCATTCCAATACAATAGGGTCGGTCGTGTACGCCACTAATACGACAGGTTTGATGGTCGAGCAATATCGCTACGACCCTTACGGCAAGGCACTGATCTTAGATCCGGATGGTATGCGTAGGGACAGTTCGGCAATCTCTAACCCCTACTTGTTTACCGGGCAGCGACTGGATGCAGAAACAGGTTTGTATCATTATAAATTCCGTCAATATACCCCAGTGTATGGTAGGTTCCTGCAGCGGGATCCTTTGGGGTATATAGATGGACCCTCCCTTTATGAGTATGTAATGGATAATCCGGTTAATAATATTGATCCATTAGGATTAACTAACGATTGTCCTAATCATAGCACGCATAACGAGCGGCAAAATCAAATACTCCACAGCAAATATTATGGAAAGACCTATAATAATATCAAATTTGATGATAAAGAAGTAGGTGGTGGAAAACGTCCATGTGGTGAGGGCAGACAAGATCTGTTTGACAGATTAGATAAGGCTGATAGTTTAAATAATATTGTAGTTACTAGTTGCGATAGAGGTCAGAAGGGCGATAGTAAGATAAGTCAACATCATCCTGGTGTGGGAATTGGAACTGACTTCAGGTGTCGACAAGATGAGGGTTTTGAAAATTGTACTGCAAAGGCACGTTTAATGTCAATTGCTACTGGTGGCTTATGTATGCTTGAGAGACCCAATTATAAAGATGGAAAATTCATAGATGTAACTTACTTCCCATATTTTAACGGCACGGAACTAACGGAAGTAAGTAGTGCAAAGCAAGTCGAGTGGCATATACATTGTGATGGAAGAAAATCGGCTCCTTGGAAATCAATAGACCAAGAATTACAGGAATATTTGGATGAGATTGACCTTTATATATTTGATGGTTTTTAGTAGCAATACTCGATTTTGTGTTATTACAAGGGTATAATTCAAAATGTTGCGACAAAGGGTGGTATTTATAAGATTTTCTAGATGGATTGTAATATCTCAAATTAAATTTATTACTGCTAAAATTTAATTTAATAATAACATGCTCGATCGAAAGAAAAATTTTCTACGATATATCATGGCCTTTTCACTCGTTTTATGGGCTATCCAAGTAATCGGGCAATCACAATCTTGCGGCCCACAGCCACCTCCGCCTCCTTGTTATGGTTGCCCTCCCGATCCCCCCCCTCCTCCCGATCCTCCCGCTCCTCCCGATCCCTGTTGCACGGGTTGTATATGCATCCCCGTCCCCAACTCCTCCGACCCCAATGAAATCTCCGGCCCTACCGGTTACGACACCCTCCGTTGGGTATCGGTAAAAGACCGGATGGGGTTCAAGGTGTTGTTTGAAAACGACCCGATACTTGCTACCGCTCCGGCGCAGGTGGTGCGCATTACGGTGCCCATCCATCCGTCATTCAATATGAACTCCCTGCGCTTGGGTAGTTTTGGGTTTGGCCCCTATACTTTTGAAGT
>CAIRNW010000279.1 GCA_903879995.1 uncultured Bacteroidota bacterium | reverse complement strand
GACAGTTGCCCTTAGGACGTGGAAATATTAGCTTTTTTGCAGACAATATTCTTTTTAGAAATTTCTGGGAGAATGGAAAACTGCTTTTTTGTAACGCTTTATTTTTTGATGCACGATGAGATTATTTAAGCTGACACTATTGTTACTGATAGGATTCTATCAATCCTATGCTCAACCTACAGTTTCTTCAATATACCATGGCATAAAAAAATTAGGTGTAACGGGGACTGTTCTTTATATAGCTGCACATCCTGACGATGAAAACACGAGATTGATTGCCTATCTCGCAAATGACAGACTTCTTCGTACTGGATATCTCTCTTTAACCAGAGGAGATGGTGGACAAAATTTAATTGGCCAGGAACAGGGGATTGAACTTGGTTTGATTCGAACACAAGAATTACTAGCTGCACGTCGTGTGGATGGGGGTGAACAGTTTTTTACTCGGGCTTACGACTTTGGTTACTCTAAAACTCCGACTGAAACTTTCAAGGTATGGGATCGTGAAAAGATTTTACATGATGTAGTATGGGTCATTCGAACATTTAAACCTGATGTTGTGATCACCAGGTTTCCCACAACTGGTGAGGGTGGGCATGGTCATCATACCGCTTCAGCTATTCTGGCGGGAGAAGCAGTAAAGGCTGCAGCTGATTCCTCTCGGTTTCCAGCGCAATTAGTGCATACCGCTGGAACTTGGCGCGTAAAACGTTTGCTTTGGAACACCTTCAATTTTGGGGGCAATTCAACCATTCGTGAGGATCAATTAAAAATAGAGGTGGGAGGTTATAACAGCCTGCTCGGGAAGAGTTATGGAGAAATTGCTGCACAAAGTCGTAGTCAGCATAAAAGCCAGGGATTTGGTGTTTCTGTTTCGAGGGGCGAAGCCTTTGAGTATTTTAAATTAATTGATGGCAGTCCTGCATCCAACGATATAATGGAAGGTGTTTCTATTGACTGGAATTCAAGAATAGGTTATCCAATAGTGCAGCAACACATCGATAGTTTATTGCTTCATTTCAATTGGCTGCATCCAAAAGCCTCGCTACCGGGCTTACTTAATTTATATCAGTTATTAGGAACACTACCGTCAACAACAATCGTGAATCAAAAAAAAGAAGAACTTAAAGCACTCATTCTTTCGGTTAGCGGTATCTATTTGGAAGCGACAACTTCACAGGCCCGCGCAGTTCAAGGTGATTCATTACAAGTGACTTTTTTTGCGATTGATCGACTTGGCTCCAATGTTTTATTAGAAAAAGCTAATGTGGGTACTATTGATCTAGCCATAAATTCCACGGTACTTAAACCTAACAAGTCCTTTACTACCACTACAAAATTTCAGGTTCATCCTTTACACCCGATCTCTCAGCCTTATTGGTTGAAACAACCTATGCAACAAGGGTATTTTGAGGTGAATGATCTTCAATTGATTGGTAAACCAGAAAATGAGGCATCAATTAATTGTGTGGTCGATTTGCGTTGGGGGAGTCATGTTATTTCATTTCAACTACCCGTTCGTTATAAATTTACTGACCCTGTAAAAGGCGAATTGCAATGGCCTTTGGAAGTTGTTCCAGCAGTTTCTATTCAACCTGAAGAGGCTGTACAATTAGTCACTCCCGAAAATAGTCAGATTAAAGGGCAGGTACAAGTAAGCGGAATGTCAATGCAAACAGGGTTGAAGCCCGAGATGAGTTCACTTAAAAAAATGAAAGGGTCGGTGAATCCGCCCACATTACCCCCTTTGCAAAAGGGTCAGCTCGAAAATTTTGATTATGTCCTGGCTGCTAAGGAAAAGTCAGACACTGTTTTATTGGGCGTTTCACTCTCTAATGGAAATCGTGTTAACACAACCACTACATTAATTCGGTATGATCATATTCCGCCCATTACTTATTTTAAACCTGCTGCAGTTTATACTCGTAATTTTCCGGTCAGGATTGCTGGCAAAGAAATTGGATATATCCCTGGAGCGGGGGATAAGATTCCCGAAGGATTAAAGCAGCTTGGCTACTCTATAACGGTGCTTGATGAAAATCTTTTAGCATCCTTGCCGCTCCAGCAATTTGATGCTATCATTACAGGCGTACGCGCACATAATACGCAGGACTGGTTAAATAAGTATTACGAGAAAATTATGACCTATGTAGAGCAGGGGGGGAATTATGTGGTTCAATACAATACTAGCAATCAAATAGGTCCGGTCAAAGCTAAAATTGGACCTTATCCCTTTGCTATCACACGAAATCGTATAACAGATCAGGAGGCAGCGGTTATTTTTTTAGAACCTTCGCACCCGGTCTTTAATTTTCCGAACCGTATCTCGCAACAGGATTTTGTAGGATGGATACAAGAGAGAAGTATTTATCATGGACTAGATACCACTGGTAAACTTCAGGCGCTACTTAGTATGGCCGATCCAGATGAAAAGCCTGACACGGGCTCCTTACTGGTGGCTCGCTATGGAAAGGGTTGGTTTACGTATACCGGTCTTTCTTTTTTCAGACAAATCCCAGCCGGGGTTCCGGGGGCTTATCGCTTATTGGCAAATCTGTTGGCGCTGGGGAATAATGAAAAATAGAGCATGAGTAAGTACCAAAAACAAAGATCGGATTGGGCATTTGCCTTGGCTATCATAATGGGGTTGGCATTAGGAATTTTCATAAAGCGCGTTAAAGTTGGTCTGATTATTGGCATTGTCTTGGGGGGATTAATTTTAGTAACGGGGTGGTTACGTCAAAAAAGAAAAAGCGATGCCTAATTCCAGTGATCATAAGCCCCCGTTTTTTAAAAGTTGGAATAGCTGGTATTTTGCTTTACTCATTTACTTGTTAGGATTAATTTTTTTGTTTTACAAGTTGACAAAGCATTTTCAATGAGTAGACTAGATTGGGGCGTGCTTATCGCCACCTTGGTGAGTATTATTTTGTATGGCTTATACAAAAGCAGAACCACGCGAGATCTGGATGGTTATTTTCGTTCTAACCGTAATTTAGGATGGGGACTGGTACTACTCAGTATTATGGGAACACAGGCCAGTGCCATAACATTTTTATCAGCACCCGGGCAGGCCTACACTGACGGAATGCGTTTTGTGCAGTATTATTTTGGATTACCTATAGCTATGATTGTGATAGCTATTTTTTTTATTCCCGTTTTTCAGCGCTTACAAGTTTATACTGCTTACGAGTATTTGGAGAGTCGCTTTGATGGTAAAACTCGCTCTTTAACCTCATTTCTATTCTTATTACAGCGCGGGCTATCAACAGGTATTAGCGTATTTGCCCCATCGCTTATACTTTCCTCCCTGTTAGGTTGGAGTCTCACTACTACCACTATCCTCATGGGGGGCTTATTGATTATTTATACATTATTTGGCGGGGCAAAGGCTGTTGCATACACCCAGCAGTTGCAATTGGGCATCATATTTGCTGGCTTGTTTTTAGCGGGTTGGATGGTAATCCGTTTATTGCCTCCTGAAATTGGTCTTGCTGACGCTTTACGAATAGGAGGAAAGTTGGGTAAATTTTCAATTATCACTAGTGGATTCAAAGAGGGTCGCTTTAATTGGAGTGATCAGTATAATATCTGGAGTGGATTGATTGGAGGTTTTTTTCTTGCCTTATCGTATTTCGGTACTGATCAAAGCCAGGTTGGCCGATATCTAACTGCACGATCGCCTCGGGAGAGTAAATTAGGATTACTCATGAATGGTTTTGTAAAAGTTCCCATGCAGTTTTTGATTCTGTTGTTAGGGGTACTCGTTTTTTCTTTTTACCAGTTTACAAAAGCGCCCATCTTCTTTAATGAGGTGCAACTTGTTAAACTGCAACAGCATCCTGTTTATGCAGATTCGCTTTTGCAGGCTCAGCATCATTTTGATCAATTGTCCGATGCTAAAAAACAGTTATTAACCAGGTATGCAGGATTGAATGCAGAGCAGGGGTTGAGCGATGCTGCGCAAGATTCTTTGTTAGATAAATATCAAGTTTTACACTTTGAATCTGATTCAATTCGCAATCGTATTAAATTTTGGTTAGGTAAAAAGATTGAAGGAGGAGATGGGAATGACACCAATTATATTTTTCTTCGTTTTGTGGTGGATCACTTACCTGCCGGCTTAGTGGGTTTATTGATTGCAATCATTTTTTTAGCCTCATGGGGAAGTATTGCCGCAGCGATTAATTCACTGGCTGCAGCCACCATGATAGATTTTCATAGACGATTTAGTAAAAAACCAATTACGGACGAATCGGAGTACCGTTGGTCTCGTTGGTACACACTCGCCTGGGGCATTTTTTGTATTGTGGTTGCACTCTTCACTTATAATATTGGAAATAGCTTAATTGAGGCTGTGAATGTGTTAGGCTCTCTCTTTTATGGCGTGGTGCTTGGTATTTTTTGCGTTGCGATATTTATGCCCCGTATAAAAAGTGGCAACTTGGTATTTTGGGCTGCGTTAGTAGCGGAGGTTTTAGTAATATTTGTTTTTTATTTGAGTAAGGTTGGAGTGATCAAATTAGGGTTTTTATGGCTTAACCCGTTAGGGGTATTTGCGGTACTACTTTTTGCAACTGTGGGCCAATACATAGTTGCTTTCAAACGAAAATTTTCCGCATAAAAAAACCGCGTTAAAATTAACGCGGTTTTAAATAGTTGGAGGGGGATTATTTTAATTCGGCTAAAAGCTTCTCATTCAGCTTTACATAATCCATGTTTTTTGCAGCCATTGCTAGCTCCTTGGATTTTTGTGCAGTTGCTTTTGCCTCTGCTTTCTTTCCAAGCTTTGCCTGACAATTGGCTAATTGGTGATGTACCCAATAGGCAGTTGGTGTAGCTGCTGCAGCTTTTTCAAACCAACTAAGTGCCTGATTCAGATCTTTTCCATTGTCCATAAAATACATGGCGGCATTGAAATAGGGAGGTTTTTCACCTTGCATCGCAGTGTTAATCTGTTGCATGATACGGGTATCAATGTCTGTATCAACCGTGAGCGCCACTTTAACCTGATCCCAGCTTAATTCAATCTGGCACTGTGTTGATTTGATATTATCAACCTGGATCATAAAATTTTCAGTGCGGGAATTGCTTTTGGAAACAGGTGCATTTACGCGAACTACATCCATTTCCTGCTTGTATGCAGCGGGGCTGGT
>CAIRNW010000278.1 GCA_903879995.1 uncultured Bacteroidota bacterium | reverse complement strand
GGTGTGGTAATGTTAGAAGGCCAGGCATAAGGCGTTTTTTCCATGTTGGATTGTTTACAAGCTACAAGCAATAGCAGTACGGATAAATTGATAATGATGTTTTTCATAATGTATAATTGCGGTTAATCAGGGTCTTCGGTTTTAGGAAGTATAAATGCGGCACGTCGTGGTCCTGGATAGGGTTGATTTCCTTTAAGCCCGTGCCACAACACACGATTAAATTCAAGATCGTTATTGCTGTCTTCTTTTGCAAAATCAAAATTCTCAGATTTTCGCTGCCACTCATTTTTTGCAGTATTTTTTTCATTAAAATCTACTGCGGGAATTAATGCCTTGAATGGGTAGGGCTTGGCCAGGGTATCAAAACAACGCCACATGGGAGTTGCTGCAGCATCATATTGTGTCATTGGAGGAAGTCCCAAAATTAGCTCCATGGTTCTCAACATAGAGGTGGTGGTATAAGGTGTGTGATCAACAAAGCCTCGCTTAACAAAACCTCCAAAAAGATAGGCGGTGCTTCGGTGTGCATCAACATGATCGGCTCCGTTTTGTGCGTCATCCTCTACAACAAATACAGCCGATTCAGACCAAATGGGCGATGCGGCCAGTTTTTCAACTAACATTCCAACAGCCAGATCGTTATCAGCTACGTGTGCATAAGGAGAGGGGCGCCCCAGTTTAACACCTTCTGTATGATCGTTACCAATACGGATTGAATTAAACTGCGGGATTTTACCCATGCGCATCAACGAATCAAAATCTCGCTCCCATAATCTGATTCGAGTTGTATCTCGAATCGATAGGTTGTAATCCGGGAAGTAGGTGCAAATATTATTTTGTAAAGCTTTAATCGTGGGTTTATCGCCACTTACAAATTCGCCATAAGAGCGGAAGCTTATTCCGTGACGCATACAGTTGTCCCAGAAAAACCCTCCCTTATTGTTAGCAATTTCTCGTTCGCCCTCACCACCATATGTTCCTCCACGACCACCATAACTGCTAGGCCATGTTTTCTCTAAATAATCATTTGCATAGGCGCCCATGGTCCAATTATGTCCGTCAGCGCTTACTTCTGCGTTTACATAAAAATTATCCAACAACACAAACTCCTCGGCCAATTTGTGTTGATTGGGTGTTACATTTCTTCCGAATAATAGTAATGAGCTATCCCCATTGCCAGCAGGAATATCCGATAACACCTGGTCGTAGGTTCTGTTTTCTTTGATTACATAAAATATATACTTGATCGGAGAGGCCTGTCCAATACGGGTTGGAATAGGAAAGCTGGGCGCCGACAAATCAGCTTGTGCCTTTTTTTCGGGCGAATAGGGTGAGTTTGTATAAACCGCACGCGTATAATATTCGAGCGTATTTGGCTTAGGAATTTCAATAATCGACATGGTTCCCTTGAAGAGTCCTGCTATGTATTCCACTTCGCTTCCGGGCTTTGTACTAAACCCGTGGTGAATAACCTCTTCTCTTTTTCGCAACGGCGAGGGGCCAAAGGGGTTTGCTTTGGAAGACATGCCCTTCCCGTTAGCAACCCACAAATTATTTCCAATAACACGAACAGAGGTTGGATACCAGCCTACCGGAATAAATCCTATTGGTACGCTTTGTCCTTGTTTTTTGATATCAAAAACAGCAATGCAGTTATTATCTGCATTAGCAATAAAAAGCAGTTGCTTTTTGGCGTGCAGTGCAATGCTGTTTGAGGTGGAGCCGCTTGGAGAATTGGGAAAAAGAGCTGCATCAAGTGTTTCAATAACTTTTTTTGTTGCAAGTGAAATAACTGAAACGGTATTATCATTGGCATTACAAACAAACAACCGATCTCCTGCCGGTGTAATCAACATTTCATTAGGATTATCTCCAACCCCAATAAAATGTGTCCACTGTTTATTGTCAAGATCAAAGACCAGCACTTTGTCGCCGCCCCAACAAGAAACATAAAGTTCTTTGTTATTAGGACTTAGCTTGCAGTCGTATGCTTCAGCGTCTAGCCCATATTGCGCAACTATTTTTTTTGTTGCAAGATTGATGTGGTATAGCTTTTTATCTTCTCTTGTTACTACATAAAGCAGGTTGCGTTTGTTATCAATTGCTATTCCCGCGGGTCCTATTCGGTTTGGCCAGGGTTTTCCGAGCAAAAGACTATCTACCAGCCGCAATTTTTCATTTTCTATATTATAAACAAGAATTCGATTATCGTGTCCCCCGGCTACATATAGTTTTTTATCATCGGAAGAAAAAGCCATTCCATACCATGATTTAGGAACCACCACCTCATCAATTACCTGCTGTTTTTCAATTTTTATTAGTTGAATGGTTTGTGTGCTTTGTCCGTTATTGGTAACCGCCATGTAGTGGCCCTTATGATCCGGAATAATATTCAGGGGTAAATCTCCCAATGGGAAGGAGTTACCAGCAGGGGTCAACGACCATCCGTTTGGAAGAGTTGCGGGTGCGGGGAGCAATTGTCCGAATGAATGAATAATAAGAAAGAGCGCAACCGGAACAAGGATTGCTTTTTTCATTTGCAAGTGGTTTATACTATCTTCAGCAAAGACAAATTTGACATAATTACCCAAATTCTCCACCCTTTTATTCATTTTACTATTATGCAGTTATTCACAAAAATTAAGTTGCTGTTTATTC
>CAIRNW010000277.1 GCA_903879995.1 uncultured Bacteroidota bacterium | reverse complement strand
TATTCCGCCCTGCTATGAATATGGCCAATGGAAAAATGAAAAATTGGTTTGTCAACAAAGTCTTTACGGCCTGGACTGCCCAACGAGGCCCGCTTACATTTCCAGACCGAACCTTCAATCAACAGTGGCGTGATAAATACGGCGATCAGTAATACTTACATCCCTTCTGTTTCAGGTTGCTCTACGCTGGTTGTATTTCGAAAGGCTTGATTCACTAGCCAGACGCCAAGCAGTGCTACGGTCCCACCAATTAAAATAAAGAAAGAAATTTTTTCATCGAATAGCCATGCTCCTAGTAAAAGTGCTACTACCGGATTCACATAGGCATAAATCGATACTTGCTCCGTTGGTAAATGTTGTAAGGCATAGAGATAACACAAAAAAGAAAAAACCGATCCCATTAATACCATATATCCAATCACTGCCCAGGATTGCCAAGGGATCGATTCAATTGGAATAGCAAAGCCAGTAATATTTGTACCCGCTGTTAAGACAGTTCCTGAAAGTAGCATTTGAATGCCCATACTGAAATAAGGATTGAAGTGCGCTGCTTGTTGTTTGGTATAGAGCGTTGCAAATGCCCAACTCCAGGTAGCTAATAAGGAGAGTAAAATGCCAAACCGAAAAGAAGGATCCAGAAAATCGTGTAGGTGGTCATAAAAAATAATACAGACTCCGGTAAACCCGATCAGTAATCCGGTGATGGCTTTGCGTGGTAGTCTGTCCTTGGAAGTAAAGAGTCCAATTACCACCAGCCAGATGGGGAAGATTGCGCCCATGATTGCAGCCAATCCGGCTGAAATATATTTTACGCCCCATGTACTTAGTCCATTACTCAGAATAAAATTTAGTAGGGCTAATAAAAGGAGAGGTCGCCATTCTTTTCCTTTGGGAAATGGCGCTCTGATGATTAAAAAATAAGTGACATAAAGTATTCCAGCACTTAATTGCCTTAAACCGGCTAGTTGCAAGGCAGGTATATGACGAACCCCTTCTTTTGATGCAACCCAAGTTGTTCCCCACAAGACGCATACCGCAGCCAGTGCAAAAATGGCTTTGGTCCTTGTTCCTTTTTTGTGAAGCGTGAAGGGATTGAATTCAGCCAGCCTCCTGATTGTTTCCGCAGGTGTTTGAAGGAGTAACCGATTGAAGTCAAATCTTGCCATTAGTGTTTGAAGTGACGAAGCCCGGTGATGATCATGGCCAGTCCGTTTTGTTTACAATAGTCAATGGAGTCCTGATCTCGAATAGACCCTCCTGGTTGAATAAAAGCAGTAATACCTGCTTCATGTCCCAGCCGAACACAATCGTCGAAGGGGAAAAAAGCATCACTGGCCATCACAGCTCCCTTTAAATCAGCACTAAACTGTTTTGCTTTTTCTACCGCTTGGCGTAAAGAATCTATTCGACTGGTCTGTCCACATCCCTTCCCAATCAGTTGTTTATTTTTTACTAATGCAATGGCATTTGACTTGAGGTGCTTACAAACAATATTGGCAAATAATAAGTCGGCTTTTTCTGCTTCATTGCATGTGCGCCCACCCGCTTCATTCCAGGTAGTTACATTGCCTTGATCAGTGCCCTGTGTAAGAACACCTCCCAACACACCTTTGAACATTACGGTATCAGATAAGTTTTGTTTTTGCTCCAGCAATATTCGATTCTTTTTACTTTGCAAGATTGCGAGTGCTTCGGATTCAAATGCTGGCGCAATCAATACTTCAAAGAAAATAGAATTCACAGCTGCAGCTGTTTCGGCGTCAATGGTCGGTTAGTAATCAACACGCCTCCAAATGCACTTTCCGGATCACCAGCTAGTGCTGCATCCCAACTTTCTTTCACCGTAGCGCGCTGCGCAACTCCACACACGTTAGTATGTTTGATGATGGCAAATGTGGGGACATCAAATTCACAAATCAATTGAAGTGCCGCATCTACATCCACCAAATTATTATAAGAAAGTTCTTTTCCTCCCAATTGAGTAAACAAGGAAGTCAGATCCCCATAGAAGGTAGCTGTCTGATGCGGATTTTCCCCATAGCGTAAAGAACGTGGACTACCACTTGCCTCGACAAATTGCAGTGTAGCATTAGGATCAAAATATTTTGCAATAGCCACATCATAACGTGCCACTACTTGGAATGCTTTAGCGGCAAACTCTTTACGTTGTTCCAGTGTGGTAGCACCTTGTTGTTGCGTAAGCAGTTCTACGAGTGTATTATATTCTGTTTTGGCAGCTAAGACTGTTACATCTTTAAAGTTCTTGGCTGCTGCACGTATCATGGAAGGCCCACCGATATCAATCTTTTCAATAATTGCTTTTTCGTCGTTGGTGGATGCTACCGTTTCCTCGAATGGATATAGATCAACAATAACTAAGTCCAGCGTGGGAATTTTGTATTGCTCCATTTCCTGCACATGCGTGGCATCCTCGCGCTTGCCTAAGATTCCTCCAAATACAGAAGGATGTAAGGTTTTAACACGGCCTCCTAATATAGAAGGATAACCTGTCAATTGCTCTACGGGCACTACCGGTACACCCAGCGATTCAATAAAAGTTTGAGTACCCCCGGTAGAGTAAATGGTTACACCTTGTTGATGTAGTAAACGAATGAGGGATTCCAGCCCGTCTTTGTAAAATACTGAAATGAGGGCGGTACGGATAGTTTTATTCATGGAGTATGGAGCGTTGAAAGAAGAGCAAATGTACTTGAAGGTGGGGAGTATACAAAAGCACCATCGGTTAACATATCATGAACCGGTATTTTCTGTGTGTTGAGCAGTTTTTTCCAATTTTCACGAGTTCGGGTGCCAAGCGTTCCGTCCAATATGGCTACGGATATAACCTTGTGTTGTATCCAACTACCTCCATGGTAGGGAGCAGCTTTTGTGATGAGTAAAATAGTTTCACTCCGCACTGCGGCTTGCGTGGGCAACTCAAATTTTCGATGAGGCACCAGTATTGTCCATTTTCCAATTTGAAAATAGGGGGTGAGCAGCGTATCAATTTGCTGTTGGATTCGATAGCGATGGGTGCTTCCAATGATCAGTCTATTTTTTTTCACTTCTTTTGTTCGGGTATTGCTGTCAAGTAGATGTAAGGCATGGTTTCCTTTTATCCAACTCAGCATTGAACTGGATTTTGATTGGTAGATTACCAATACTTCTTGCTTTGAATGAAGAAAAATATCTCCGTATTGGTAAGATAAAAGTAAACATCCCAGACAACCCGTTATTAGGGCACCGGTCTTACTTTTTAGCACTAACCAACCTGCCCCTGTTAAAATGGCTATCAAGAGCAGGAAGGCTTCTCCCCAGGTCCAATGCAGTTCATCCAATTGAATACCGGGTATTTCACTGATCAATTGAATGTATTGATTCATCCATGAAATTGTCACTTTTGCAATCATGCCGATGGTGGTACCTCCACTTGATACGCTTGCCGTGAGCACTAGCAATAGTAAAATATATAGAATACAGGTAGAGAGGGGTACCGCTACCAGGTTACTTAATAAAAATCCAAGTGGAAATTGTTGGAAATAATATAAAGTAAAGGGGGTAGTTAATAATTGCGCAGCCAGGGTAACTGCTAAAAGCGTAGTAATGGGTTTCAAAAATGGATAGCGCGTGTTTACCACAGCTTGTATTGGTTGAGCAAAAAGTAGAATACTTAATACTGCAATGAATGATAGTTGAAAACCCAAATCCCAAAGCCAGTAGGGTTGAGCGACCAATAAAAAAAGACCCGCGGCCACTAGTGTATTCAGCGAGGATGGCTTGCGTCCTAGCATCTTTCCTATTCCATCTATGGTAAATGCCAGTGCTGCTCTTAAAACGGAGGGCGTTGCCCCAGCTAGTAATGTAAATATCCAAATGATAGTGATGATCACTAACTGGGATACCACCAGTCCTGATTTAGTTTTTTGAAATGGCCCCCCAAAAAACTGTAACAACCAACCCAATAACGCTAAATGCATACCTGAAATGGCAATGATATGCACCACGCCGGTTTTACTATAATTTTCTTGTAAAACAGGATCCAGTTGCTGACGATAGCCAATCAAGAGCGCTGCGGCTAGACCGGCGGCTTGCGGGTCCTGGATAGTTGCATAAAGTAAAGCCACTATTTTATTTTGTAATTCGATAAGCAGCCTGGTAAATCGATAATTGTTTCGAGCGCTATCGAGCACTCTATAATCTGTATTACTTACTACGCACCGATGGGTGATTTGCTGGCGTGCAAAAAAACTAGCCCAATCTCTTTCACCCGGATTGCCGGTATGTATTAGCCTGCTTGGGATTTTGATTAATAAGATGTGGGTTCCAGGTAAAAGCTGTGCAAGACTTTTCGATTGATAACTACTCAGTATCATTTTACCAACCGCAGGCTGCTGCGATCTTCCACGATGCAATGCGTAAGCACTTGCAACTACTTGTGTGGAATTTGTTTTTTCAACGGGGCTGGTTTCAATAACTAATTCCAGTATGGAGTTCGGGGGATCTATTTCAAGTTTACCGATCCAGTTTTTGTGAGTGCGAATATCTTTTGCTGCTAACAGCACTTGTCCTCCGGCAATAAAAAATAGTAAGTAAATAAATGGTAGGAGAGATTGCCACTGATATCTTTTCCGTTGCGGCAAGAAATAGTAAAGGATATGCAGTACAAGGCCTGTGCTTGCTAAAAAAATACTACTTGTATTTCCATCACAAAAGTATTCCTGTAATAAAATGCCCAGACAAAGTCCTAGGAAGGGAATAAAAAAGGGAGTGCGGTGTATAAAAAAAAGCAGCGCTTGGTACACGCTGCCAGTATAATTTTCTTACTTGATCAAAACAAGAGGTAAAATCTATTTACTCAAGTACATACTCCGGTCCTTGTATAATTGGCGGAAGTATGGATCGCGTAAATCATCGATAAAACGAATGGCTTCACCAGTCGATTTCATTTCAGGGCCCAATTCCTTGTTTACACCGGGGAATTTATTGAAACTGAATACGGGTTCTTTGATGGCAAAGCCTTTCAGTTTTTTCTCAAACTTGAAGTCTTTTAATTTATGCGTACCCAACATTACCTTGGTGGCAACATTCAAATAAGGGATTTGATAGGCTTTGGCAATAAACGGAGTTGTTCTGGAGGCACGTGGGTTCGCTTCAATTACGTAAACCTTCCCGTCTTTGATAGCAAATTGAATATTGATCAGTCCCTGAATTTTTAAAGCACGTGCAATTTTCTCTGCATACTCCTCCATCTTTTGAACAAGTAGCGGGGAGAGATTGAAAGCAGGCAGCACCGCATTACTATCCCCCGAGTGGATACCGGCTGGTTCAATATGTTCCATTACCCCCATTACATGAAAATCAGTTCCATCAAAAATGGCATCGATCTCTGCTTCCTGACAACGATCCAGGAAGTGGTCAATCAAAATTTTATTCCCGGGGATATGTTTGAGCAAACTCACCACAGCCTTTTCAACTTCTTCGTCATTGATTACAATCCGCATCCGTTGTCCGCCCAATACATAGGAAGGACGAACCAATACAGGATATCCTACTTTGTTTGCAACCTCAATTGCTTCGTCTACATTCCAGGCGGTTCCGTATTCAGGATAAGGAACCCCCAGTTCTTTCAGCATATCGCTGAAGCGACCACGATCCTCCGCAATATCCAAACTGTCAAAGGAGGTGCCGATTATTTTGATACCGCGTTGATGTAATCGTTCTGCAAGTTTTAAAGCAGTTTGTCCTCCCAATTGCACAATTACACCTTCTGGTTTTTCATGCTCCACAATTTCCCAGAGGTGTTCCCAATAAACCGGTTCAAAGTATAATTTA
>CAIRNW010000276.1 GCA_903879995.1 uncultured Bacteroidota bacterium | reverse complement strand
GTCACAAAGCAAATTCCTCAAGATAGGATCGTTTAGTACTGTACTATAATGCATCCACTTTCCATTTACCTTTATTAGCTTGTAAACAAGACGTACTCCCTGACTATAATCAACATACCAGTAAACATGCCCAGTATATAGCGGCTGAATCGGTTTTCCATTTAACTGATGCCAGCCATAGATAGCTACACGATCTTTTTTAGGGTAGCTATATAAACGACCAGTAGTCACTACATCTTTTTGAATACCTGCCACTAACCCTTTTCTGCCCGCTCTTTGCTGCTCAACAGCCAAGTGATGCTGATAAAAGGTAGGAGTACTGTCCCGGGCTTGCGTAAATGGAATGGGAGCCAGCTTTATCCTAGCAGCCTTGTAAATTTCATCAACCATTTTTCTTGTGGGCAAAAAACACTGTAAACTGTCTGCTAATTCTTGGGCTAAGAAAGGAGTAATATGAACTCGTGCCCAGTTTTTATCAGCACCGATTGAGAGATAATCAGGTGAAACATAATAAATGGCTTTATGAAGTTTTCCACTACTATCTCTAAATTGAGTACTTACTGATCTAAAACGCTGGAGAAATCTTGGAATAGACCCCTGTAACACTAGCATTCGGGTCAACGAATCTCTTTGTTTCCATTGAAAGGAAGCAGCTTGTTCATAAAACGCTTCACCAGTAGTCACTTGAGTTTGAGGCCAGTGCATTTGCTTTGAAGTGACACAGGCCTCCAAAAGCACAAGTAGAAAAATTAAATATACCCGGCAGATTCTCACTGCTGTTGTCTTACGATTTCAATCAATTTTTGATTTTGCTCCTCCAAGGTCATTAAGAGACGACGGTAAACGCAAAAACGCAGATAAAAAGATTCCACCTTAAATAAAGTGAGGGGGTCTTGAACAATAGCCTTTGCAATGGGCAGATTAAGTATAAAATCACGATTAGCCTCAGAGGTACGATAACGAGCTGTCAATTGATCTGGGCCTCCAATTAAACTATCAATTTTTCTATTGTTAGTGGGCTGAGTAATGGGGAACTGATCGTTATAAAACTTTCTTCCGTCATCATCATAAAGTGCATTGTTATCTAGTAATTTTTTAAATAAAACTTCATAATAAAATGATAACTCTTTTCTTAAATCCTTGTTAGACACATAACTCAACATACCAGAGGACTGCATATTCTTGAAGGTGGTATTATTCATAAAAAAAGTCTGATAGGATGGCAGCTTTTCAATAGAAGCGATCCTGTTTTTCACCTGTTCCCAGTTTACTAAATTATCCTGGTATTGGTAGACAGCCTCTAGCAGAATCATCATCCCCGTTCGCTCTAAAATATTATCGGTCTGCAATTCTTTTATGCGGGCGGAATCCTGTCGGAGGTCTTGTAATAAAGCCTGATAATTTTCCTCCATCCGGTGGTCAATGATTTTATGCTCTCGGTAGTTCTCAGCAAAAAAGCCCAGCGTGACTGCCGCAAATAGCATAACAAACTCCGTAATGTATTCTTTCCAATTCTTGGGCTTATGATGAGCGTGGTGTACCTCCATATAAACAGTTATTGTTGTAAATTGGCAGACCTAAATATAAGACAGGTTAATTTATGGAAGTGCACCACAAACATCATATCCCTAAAAAATGGTCAGAGTATTTGACAGAATTCTTTATGCTATTTGCGGCAGTCACGTTAGGATTCTTTGCAGAAAACCAAAGAGAACACTATATAGAACGCCATCGTGAGGAGGAGTATATGCAGAGCCTGTTAGAGGATTTGGTTAAGGACACTATAGAATTAAGTACTGCTACTAAGTACATCGATCGACAAATTGCATTTATTGATACCTCCATTCCTCTACTGAGAACCCCCCGGTTGTCCTCCACTGATCTTAAAAGGCTTTATATTTTTAATCTTGGCAGTTTGGGCAATAGAGGATCAGAGCTAAGTACGCGAACCTCTGCCCAATTAAAAAATGCAGGAGGTATGCGCTTGGTAAAATCCCATGAAATCGGAAACTTAATTACCGAGTACTGGCAACGCCACGAGTTTCTGCAGAAATACGAGGATATCGTGGGAGACCTGAAACTCAAAGCTAGGGATCAATCTTATAGAATTTTTG
>CAIRNW010000275.1 GCA_903879995.1 uncultured Bacteroidota bacterium | reverse complement strand
CCCGGTCAGTTCGATTTTGTGTTCATTGACTCCGTCAGCAAGGCCGGACTGGAGATCGAAGACATGGAAGCCTTGCGTAAAGCCCACCCGCGCACCTCGTTCATCTTCATCTATCACACCACCAAAGAGGGCCGCTTCAAAGGCTCCAATACTCACGCCCACGAGGTGGATGTCATCATCCAGGTTGAGAACGGCCGGGCAAAAGGGAATGGCCGGTTTGGGGTTGGGGGTGAGGTGGAGGTGTGAGCATGCGACACAGAAATCTGAACTGTCTCCAAAAGCCCGATAGATGATTTGGCGATATGAGTATTTTATTTTTATAAATTTTTTCATCTTTATTTTGCGATTTGCAAATCACTTGCATACATTTGTGCAATGAAGTCTACTCCAGTAAGTGCTAAATGAGGCCCACTTATGAATTGCGGAGCCTGGTTAAAATTGAACTGGGGAAGCAAACCTGATTTGCGAACATTGGCGATTTTCCCGCAACTAACGGATAAGTAAAACACGCAATGCGGGATAAGTACTGAATCGGGTGGTTATACGCAATGCGGGTTTTTAGTTATCTGTTAGTTGCGGGAAAGCATCAGTTCTGTGAAATTGAAACAAAATGTAGCACAAAATTGACAAAACCCTTATCTTTGCGAAAAAGAATGATATGGAAAGTCCGGTAATATTCACTGTTGGTCATTCAACGCATAGTTTAGATTACTTTTTGGAGTTGCTCCAATCCCAATCAGTAACCTGTCTTGTAGACGTCCGAAGTGTCGCAGCAAGCGCTTACAACCCTCAATTCAACAAAGGACCGCTATCAAATTTTCTAAAAAGAAGCGGTATCTTTTACATGCATTTCGCTGAAGAGTTTGGCGCAAGACATACTGATCCTGATCTACTTGATGATGAAGGAAAGGTGGACTTTGACAAAGTAAGGAGATCCTGGAGTTTTAAAAGTGGCGTAGAACGGCTTTGGAACGGTGTTGAAAAAGGCTTTACGATTTCACTAATGTGCTCCGAGGGAGAGCCATTTGATTGTCATAGATTTTCAATGATTTCTGTAGCATTAGAAAAAGACGGGTTTCAAGTGAAGCATATTATGAAAGATAAAACCATTAAAACCAATACTCAACTTGAAAATCAACTTTTAAAAAAATATGATAAAATAATCCCTAAATCATCAATTTTTGAACCCAATGTTTCTTTAGATATGCAAATAGAAATTGCATATCGTTTAAGGAACAAGGAAATTGCATTTTCGCCTTATTCATCAGAACAAATAGAACAGTTATGATAAAAATATTCACGATTGGTTTTACAAGTAAAACAGCTGCTCAATTTTTTAACTTATTGAGAAATAATGGTGTTGAAAAAATAGTGGATACACGAATTAATAACGTTTCTCAATTATCCGGATTTGCGAAGGGAAATGACTTAGCATTCTTTGCGAAAGAAATAGGTAATATGGGGTACGAACATAAAATTGACTTCGCCCCAACCAAAGATTTGCTTTCTGATTATCGTGACAAGAAAATCAGTTGGGAAAAATACGAAGTAGAATATGTAAACCTTTTAGATAGGCGAAAGATAGTTCAAAAAATACAGGTGGAAGACTTACATCACAATTGTTTGTTATGTAGCGAACACACACCTGAAAAATGTCACAGAAGGTTACTTGCAGAATACTTAAAAAGCGTACGAAATGACATAGAAATTATTCATCTCATAAAATAATTAAAATGAAAACTTCTTTCGTTTGCCTTGCCAATTCTTTCAAAGAAGGGGGACGTTGTATTGCGGGTATTGAGCTATCTACAAGTGGATTGCCTATCATACAAAATGGAGAACCTAAATGGATACGTCCTGTTTCTAATGATGGACATGGCGAAGTTCCAACACATCTTGTGTCACACATAAATATTTTGGATATTGTTGAAATAGATATAATTGACAGTATTCCCGATGGGTTTCAAGCAGAGAATGTGTCTTTTGACCCCAATTCCTTAAGAGTTATTGGTAGATATTCAACAGATCAATTAACTAATCTATGCAATGCAAACCTACAAACTTTATTTGGGAATAGAGGTGGAGCAGTAACTCCTGATAATGCTTTAAATCTTAACTATTCATTAGCTATGATAGAGCCTGTACAACCTCAAATAGTAGAAAAAATATACGAAGGTAGCAATAGCCCAAAATTACGTTTATCTTTTACGTTCAATAATATACGGTATGAACTACCGATAACAGATCCTATCTTTCTCAATCAATATAAAACCAATAAAAATATCTTGGTTGATAAAAACCTTTTGTTATCCATCTCATTAGGTGTTGTTCACGAAAATTGGCATTCTAAATTAGTTGCAGGGATAATAATAAAATAAAAATCACAGAACTAAGCGCTGCCGAAAACTGCTCCTAAACGTCGCGCATTCGTCAGCACAACCGATGGCGGTAACAAGAAACAAATAAATATTACCGTTTGTCGGTGGGATATAATCGGAAAGCACCACCCAAAATAAGCGAGTACGACGGATTCCAAAACCGTATTTTGGAGCAAAAAACACGACTAATTTATGAAAAATGTTCTCAAAATTGCGATTTGGCTGCTGCTTTTGGCACTATCCTACACCGCAGCAAATGCCCAATCACTCATTAGTTCCATTGCCAACAACGATGCCAACTTGAGTACCATCGAATCACAGCGGTATTCCAACCTCCAACAAGATGCCTTTACAAAGGAATTAACGTTGGCAAATTTAGGCAACCCTCGTGATTTCGTAAATGCACAGGGTAACCTACAATTCACATTTCCCAACATTCAGGGGGTTATTGAGGCACAAGCCATTCACATTGCACAAACTGACACTTCCTACTCTTGGGCGGGGCGGCTTCTCAATCACGCGGGCTATTTTGGCTTTTACGAAATATCCGGGCATCGGGCCGCCTGGCTCCAAATTGGAACACGTTTTTTTGAAATCATGCCGATAAAATCCGGCATTAGTACCGTACGGGAAATTGAAGGAGATGTTTTCGACCCGGTTGACTGTATTAACCCAAGAGGGCCGGAGAGTATGAATTCGGAACTGGAATTGTGTGCAAACGATTACAACACCTGCGCGGCAACAATTGATATCCTTGTGTTGCTTCCGCCAGATGCTACCGACTGGCTTCAAACAAGATTCGGAGACGACTGGTTTTCCAAGGCTTTGTATGTTGGCATAGGCACACAATTTCTGAATGTAGCGTTTACGAATAGCGATATACCAAATAAAAAAGCCAACATCATTCTGGAGAATTTTAATATGACGTATCCTACTGGTAACCAATGTGGGGACTTATTACAATCATTGGTATCTCAGGCAACCACGAGGCGGAATGCTGTTGGGGCAGATATTGTCATGCTTCTGACTGCAAACGCCGATTACTCATGCGGTGCGGGTGCCGCCTGCGCCGAACTTGGCGATCCACCTGCATTTTGCGACCCTTCATTTGCTTTTACCGAAATTTGGTGGCTTTTTCACCCCAGATGGACATTCATTCACGAAGTAGGACACCTTATGGGTGCAGGACATGCACGCCCCGACGATAATGACCCTGATTGTGCCCATGGCTGGACGGTGGGAGACAACCGCTTTCAGAGAACACTAATGGCACCTTGGAATGGAACTCAAAATCCGACCGACACAAGGATTCTTCATTACTCCAACCCAGATGTGGAATTCAACGGCGACCCAACTGGTACTGAAAATGACAACAATGCCAAGGCTATTAGAAACGGAGCGTGTGTCGTTGCAAATTACCGAAACCGTTATACATTTGATGCAAAAATTTCTACAGATCCTTGGGTATGTGAGTCATGGGGGGATATTATTCTAATTGCGGATTTACAACAGCCCTCTGCTGGTAATCCGGGCCTGCCTCCTTATTCGTATGATTGGCAATGGAATCTATCTGGTAACTTTAGTGGTAATAATGGCATATTTTTAGGTAATACGCCATTTCAGTTCTTACCAATTCCGCAATCAGAAAACGATGTATGGATTCAACTAAAAGTTACGTCAAGTGATGGCATCACAGTAACTGATGTCCGCCGTGTAATAATTTATGATGATGGGGATCCTAAATGTTTGTTTAAAGAGTCAAGGCAAATAGAAAGAGACATTACTTTGGAACATAATGATGTACTAATTTTCCCCAACCCTGCAGATGCTTCCTTACAGGTCAGATGGCATTCCGATTTTGAAGAAGAAGGCGAAATACTTATTACAGACGGTTTGAGTCGCGTACTAAAAATGCAGCAGGTAAAACAAGTACACGGAGAAAATATCATAAATATAGATTCCGGCTCATTTTCGGAGGGTTTTCATACTGTTTCACTCCGAACCGGAAGTCGTCTGTTTACACAAAAGTTGCTCATCATTCACTAAAAGGAATAAAGTCCTGCGTACAAATTCATTTGTGCGCAGGACTTTATTTGCAAAATGCAAAACAATGAAACATTTAATTGCTTTTGGCTTTCTGGCACTCACGCTTTGGTCGTGCAAGAAGGAAAATGAGCCAGATAATAACCCTAACATCCCGTATTTTGATTTCAAGATTTACAATCCGGGCGATCAAAAAAAGGGGCGTGCAAGCGCAACTGTTTTTGGTAAAGAATGGAATGCCTCGGCATATGTTAGCAGGTATCCAGATAGCACTTCTAAATACTACCAAGTTTATTTTGAGACATATTCAGACGAAGGGTTTACTCGCGATCAGATTAGTTTTGGAGTATTTGGAGGCAAAGTTGGAGAATATGATATAAAAAATGACTTATTTGATTCTAATTATGAAGACTTCTCGATACACTGTTCGCATAGTTTGTGGATGTCCGATGGCGACCTGCTTTATGGATATTATTTCATCGATACAACCTATAAAAGTAAAATAATCATCGATAAAAATGATGGTGAAGAAATCGAGGGAAGGTTCTGGTTAATATTCACTTCTAATGTAGTGGAGCATACAGATATTCCTGGTCGAGTATATTTTGAAGAGGGAAAATTTCGGGTAAAGTTGTAAAACCGCCATCAATGCACTCCTGCCCATGCCTCCTATGCGTCGGCACGGGCGGGAGTGTTCCCGTTCGCTGTAATGACAAAAAATTAAAATAAACTTATCACACTTTAAATTCATCATGCATGAAAAATCTAATTAAGATTTCTGTGATTCTTTTTTTCGTTGGGTTTGGCTTTAATGCCTATGCTCAAACAAAAGGAAAGGATTGTACACTTGAAACGGCAAACGGCGCATTAAATGGTGCTGGCTCTGGGGCTGGAGCGGGTGCAGCGGTTGGCGCAGCAGTCGGGGGGGGTACAGGATTTGTAACTGGTGGGCCTGCCGGGGCAGCTGCAGGAGCGGCAGTTGGAGGTGTTGTTGGGGGGGCTGTTGGTGCTGTTGGGGGTGCTGCTGTTGGAGGTTCAGCAGCAAATCAATCCTGTAATACTGGCGGAGGCAGTGCAGGGAATGGAAACCTCAAAACACTAGATAAAAAGCCAGAAATGCGGCGTATTAAAGATTAGCATTCACTGTGGTCACAGCTAATATAGCAAGCCTACGGGAGTTGTTGAATGGAAAATAGAGATTTTTAGTGTTTTTGTCAACAACTCCCGCAACAACTCCCGTAGGAGGGGAGTGTTCAGATTTCTGTGTCAGGGTTATTCTTTGAAGCTTTTTTCCGGCTATCAAAGTCACAGCGAGCCGGAGTTTACGGAGGCGTAGCAGACTTTGATAGCCGGAAAAAAGATCTACGGTCGAAGTG
>CAIRNW010000274.1 GCA_903879995.1 uncultured Bacteroidota bacterium | reverse complement strand
GATGCAGGAAAGACCTGGAATAAAATTTTGTATGTAGATGAGAACACAGGTTGTGCGGACATTGCGCAGAGCCCTCGTGATCCCAATATTATTTTTGCCAGCTTTTGGCAATTTAGAAGACAGCCTTTTTCATTTGTGTCTGGTGGAAAGGGAAGTGCGCTTTTTAAATCTATCGATGGTGGAAAAACGTGGAAGAAACTAACCAATGGTTTGCCGGAGGGCGAACTTGGTCGTATTGTTATTTCCATCAACCCATCTAAGCCTGGAGAATTACTTTCTATTGTAGAAGCAAAAGTGCCTGGTTTGTATTTATCTAGTGATGAAGGGGAGACTTGGAAAAAATTAGCTTCTACCGATAATATCACGGCTCGACCATTTTACTTCAGCACCTTGGAGTTTGATCCAAAAGATCCCAAGCGTGTGTATCGCCCCGCATTTGATTTTCAATACTCAACCGATGGAGGTTCCTCCTGGTCCGGAACACTTTTTTCTGATGTTGTGCCGCATGCAGATCATCATGCATTATGGATTAACCCGGAGAACAATAGTCAACTCTACCTGGGTACCGATGGCGGCGTATATGTGAGTTATAACAAAGGACTTTCATGGGCATTTCTCAATAATCTTCCTGTGGGTCAGTTTTATCATGTTAGTGTGAGTAAGGACGAACCCTTTAAAGTATATGGCGGTTTACAGGATAATGGATCTTGGCAAGCTCCTAGTTCCTCGCCTGGTGGTGTATCCAGTATTGACTGGGAATTTTTAAATGGGGGGGATGGATTTTGGGTACAGCCCTCACCACTTAATTCATCCATAGTTTTTGCAGAATCGCAAGGCGGAGAGATGAACCGAATTAATTTAAAAACGGGACTCTCTTATGGTGTAAAACCCCAGCGTCGAGAAGGGGAGGAAACACATCGTTGGAATTGGAATACTCCAATTGTGACAGCTCCAGCAACCAAACGTGCAACCGGTTATAATTTATACACGGGGAATCAATATTTGTATAAATCAACAGATGAGGGTACTAACTGGCAACGTATTTCTCCTGACTTGACTACTAACGATAAGGACAAACAAAAAACGGAGAAGAGCGGCGGTATAACGGGTGATAATACCAGTGCAGAAAATCACTGTACTATTTTCACTATTACGCAGGATCCACGTAATGAGGATATTATTTGGGTGGGTACCGATGATGGTAATGTGCAAAAGACAGTTGATGGAGGAAAAACCTGGAAAAACATCGCAACAGGGATCTGGCAGGCGGGTGTTCCCAAAGCTGCTTGGATATCCTCCATTGAGATTTCAGCGGTTAATCCCAATCAAGCTTTTATCACAGCAGAGAATCACATGTATGGTGATCATCAAACTTATTTGGTGGAAACTGTAGATGGGGGAAAGACCTGGAAACGTCACCAGTCAAAAGAGTTTACTGGATTTGCGCACGTAGTTAGACAAGATCCCGTTGAGCCAAACCTTCTTTTCCTGGGTACTGAGATGGGACTTTTCCTTTCGCTGGAT
>CAIRNW010000273.1 GCA_903879995.1 uncultured Bacteroidota bacterium | reverse complement strand
TCCTTGTGCAGTTATTGGCGAAGTAACAGGAGATGGTCTTTTGAATTTTTATATGCATGGTAAGCTGGATGCTTCCATACCAGCCCATGAATTGGTATTGGGAGGTGGTGCTCCCCAATACGACAGAGCTTTTTCTAAGCCTGCTTACCTTGAAAAAATTGATCAGTTTGAGTTAAGTAGCGTTTCCTTGCCCGCAGACCTAAAAGGCGCTGCACAACAACTGATCAAGCATCCTACCATCGCCTCCAAGCAATGGATATTCAGGCAGTACGATAGTATGGTAGGCACTAACAACACTACTACAAATGCTCCTTCCGATGCCCCTGTAGTGTTGGTAAAAGGAACTAAGAAGGGAATTGCAGTTACAACGGATTGTAATAGTCGCTACGTAATGGCTAATCCAATGGTGGGTGCAATGATTGCTGTAAGTGAAGCTGCGCGCAATATTGTTTGCTCCGGAGGTGAGCCGCTGGGTGTCACCAATTGTTTAAATTTCGGCAACCCTTATGATCCCGCAGTATATTTTCAGTTTAAAGAGGCCATTTTAGGAATGGGTGAAGCTTGTCGACGTTTTGACACTCCTGTTACTGGAGGAAATGTTAGTTTTTATAATCAGAATCCCGATGGCCCTGTAAACCCAACTCCTACCATTGGTATGGTTGGCTTACTAGAGAATGTAGATAAAAAGATGACCTTGGATTTCAAAAATACCGGCGACGAAATTTATTTGCTGGGTTCTGTTCAGAATGATTTGAGCTCCTCGGTTTATTTACATGATATACTGGGTCACACACTTTCCCCAGCTCCCTATTTTAATGTGGAGGAGGAATTAGCGCTTCACCAATTGGTGAAATCATTAATTCAAGCCGGTGTAGTTGAAAGTGTACACGATTGTAGCGAGGGAGGATTAATTGTAGCCCTACTGGAAAAATCTTTTAACCGAAGTATCGGTTTCTCTGTTATCGCTCCTGAACGTGCCTCAGATGGCAAGCCTTTGCGCAATGATGCATGCTGGTTTGGTGAATCTCAAGGAAGGATAGTGGTTTCAGTTTCTCCACAACATCGCACAGCATTCCTCCAATTAACTGCCACGGGAAGCACTCCAGTTACCTTGCTCGGTAAAACTATTCCGGGCAAAGTGGAACTGGAAGGTCAGTTCTGGGGCACTGTGGTGGAATGGAAAAACTATTATGATTCTGCAATTGGAAGTGTAATGAATAAGGGATAATTCCTAACTTTACACGACCTCCTGCACATTCCCTTTTATCAAGGCTGATAGTTGCCCGAAGGTCACTAAGGGTAAAAACAATGGAAAAAGAAACGTCCATGTCTAAATTCATTTTTGTGACTGGAGGAGTAACCTCCTCATTAGGTAAAGGTATTGTTGCTGCCTCGTTAGCCAAGTTGTTACAAGCTAGGGGACTCCGTGTAACAATTCAAAAATTCGATCCCTATATCAACATTGATCCAGGCACATTAAATCCATATGAGCATGGCGAGTGTTATGTAACGGAAGATGGAGCTGAGACAGATTTGGATTTGGGACATTATGAGCGTTTTCTGAACATACATACTTCACAAGCAAATAATGTTACAACAGGTAGAATTTATCAAACTGTCATTAACAAAGAAAGAGAAGGGGCTTTTTTAGGAAAAACTGTTCAAGTAGTACCTCATATTACGGATGAGATCAAGCGTAGAATGAAGTTACTCGGAGAAACTGGGGAATACGATATTGTAATCACAGAGATCGGAGGAACGGTTGGTGATATTGAGAGTTTACCGTTTGTAGAAGCGCTGCGTCAGCTGCAATGGGAATTGCCTGAGGAAGATACCGTAGTCGTTCATCTTACATTAATCCCTTACCTCAAGGCAGCCAAAGAATTAAAAACAAAGCCCACACAACATAGCGTGCGTATGTTAAGTGAAGAAGGTGTTCATCCGGACATCATTGTTTGTAGAACTGAAAAACCATTAAGCCCGGATCTTAAAAGAAAGATTGCATTATTCTGTAATGTAAAACCAGAAGCTGTTGTCGAGGCTGCCGATGCTTCCACAATTTATGAGGTTCCCGTATTAATGATGCGGGAGGGATTGGATACAACGGTTTTGAAAAAGTTGAACTTAACGGGTACTCAGCAACCGGATCTAACCCGTTGGAAAATTTTCTTGGATAAATTAAAATATCCAAAAGCAAAAGTAAATGTGGGGTTGATTGGAAAATATATCGAGTTACAGGATGCTTACAAATCAATTTTAGAATCATTTATACATGCCGGGGCAATCAATGAATGTCAGGTACAAGTGGTCAACATTCATAGTGAGTTTATTACGCCGGAGAATGTAAATGAAAAATTAGCTGGGCTAGACGCTTTATTAGTGGCACCAGGATTTGGTCATCGTGGTGTAGAAGGAAAAATTGCTGCCGTTCAATATGCCCGAGAAAAAAAGCTGCCCTTTTTTGGGATTTGCTTAGGTATGCAAATGGCAGCCATTGAGTTTGCTCGTCATGTGCTAGGGCTTAAGGCCGCCAATTCAACCGAAATGAATCCAGGTACAACAGACCCTGTAATTGATTTAATGGACGAACAAAAGCAAGTGACCGCCAAAGGAGGAACCATGCGGTTGGGAGCCTATCCATGTACCTTGGAAAAAGACTCATTAGCCTACCGTATTTACGGAAAAGAAAATATTTCAGAAAGACATCGCCACCGTTGGGAGTTTAATAACAAATACCTGGCGGATTTTGAAAAAGCAGGTATGATGGCCAGTGGTAAAAATCCGGATACAGGCTTGGTAGAGATTATTGAACTTAAAAATCATCCTTTTTTTATTGGAGTTCAGTATCATCCTGAGTTAAAGAGCACTGTAGAGGATCCTCAACCCATTTTTGTTCATTTTATAAAAGCAGCGCTGCAACATGCTCAGCAACCCTTTTCTAAATCTGCTCAGCCGCTTCATTCCTAACCCGGGGCCGGTTGGCTTCCCTTATCTTTGTCGGCTCTTATCGCCAAACTTGTCTAACGTATGAATTTTGATCGTAATACCGTACTGGGTTTTGTGTTGCTAGCCGTTTTGTTCTTTGGGTATTTTTATTATACCAACATGGAGCAGGCCGCTTATAATAAGGCTAAAGCGCGTCAGCAATTTGTGCAAGATTCCATCGCAAAAGCAAATCGTCCGCTGGTTGATACAGTAGCCGCATCCACTTCCATGGCTAAAGCGGATAGTGCCTTGCGTGCCACCGCTGCTGGTTATTTTGTAGCGGCTGCCGATGGTGTGGAGGAGATGCAAACGGTAGAGAATCAAAAAATGAAAGTTGTTTTCACCAATAAAGGTGGGCAGGTAAAATCGATAACACTAAAGGAGCATGCGCAATATGGACAAGATAAGCCCGTTGAGCTCTCTGCTACATCTTTCTCGCGTTTTGGCTATTCCGTGAATACCGGATTAAACCGTACTGCACCCAGTGCAGAGTTATTTTTTAGTTTTCAAGGCGTAGAAAAAAAAGCGGATGGTGCTCAAGTGATCTCTTTTGTTTTGGCCGCTGCTGACTCGAATTTCTCAGGTCGAATTACGCACCAGTATACTATTTACCCTTCTGATTATCGGATCAATTTACAATTGGATTTTGATGCCCCTGCTCAATTATTTACCCAAGGGGTGGTACCTTTTTTATGGCAATATGAAGCGCTTAAGCAGGAATCAGATATTGCATATGAAAAGCAAAATACACAAGTAGGTTTTGTAGAAGATGGTGCTTTTGATTACTTCACCATCGGGAATCGGAGCACAGTAGATTTTACAAAGCCAGTTGGATGGGTGGGTGTTCGCCAGCGTTTTTTCTTTGCGGCCATGGAAGCCCCTGACAATTTTAATTCAGGCCAACTTAATTGGGTTTTACCTCCGGACTCAACAGGGTCAGTGATCAAAGCTACTGCCGCGCTTAAAATGCAACTTCCAGCTGCCGATCGTTCCTCAGTTAATCTCAAATTTTATTTTGGCCCTGCTGATTATACAGTGTTGAAGAAGTATGATAACGAATTTGAGAAAATCGTTAACCTGGGGCAGGGGGCTTACACATTTGTTCGTCCATTAAACAAATATGTGATTGTGCCCATATTCGATTTCTTAAAAAACATCTCACTAGGTAATATTGGGTTGGCCATTGCTTTATTAACATTATTTATACGTGTGTTGACTTCTCCTTTGATTTATTCAAGTTATCTCAGTGGCGCCAAGATGAAAGCCCTGCGTCCGGAGATTGCCAAGTTGAAAGAAAAGCACGGAGATGATCAGCAGACAATTAGCATGGAGCAGATGAAGTTATTTCGGGAGGCTGGTGTTAACCCCCTGGGCGGCTGTATTCCTGCATTACTCCAAATTCCCATCTTTTTTGCTCTATTTAGTTTTTTCAATGCGGAAATTGCATTACGTGGAGCATCGTTCTTGTGGGCTAATGATCTCTCGGCCTATGATGCGCCTATTCGTTTTGGATTCACCATTCCTCTGTTTGGAGATCATCTTAGCTTATTCAATTTCTTGGCAACGGCCACTAGCTTATTAATTTCTGTGTATAGCATGAGCTTAAGCCCGGATCAAAGCAATCCGATGATGAAGTACATGCCGTACATCTTCCCTGTATTTATGCTTTTCTTTTTCAACAGCTTGCCTGCAGCCTTGACTTGGTATTACACCGTCTCCAACTTGATTACACTAGTGCTCCAATTTGTTATCCAGAATTACATTATCGATCATGATAAGATCCTCTTGCAAATTCAGGAAAATAGAAAAAAGCCAAAGCCAAAATCTATGTGGCAGGACAAATTAGAGCAGATGCAAGCACAGCAGAAAAAGTTAAAAGACATGCAAGACAAGTCTAAACGATGATTTGTTAGCCTGTTGCTGTAACTTCATAGAAATGCTTCGGTCAGTTTTATTTCTTATTAGTGGTCTTGTTTTTATTCAATTTTCCTTTGCACAACGCAGATTGACGGAGGCTACCCTGCATTACACTGTTGAAACTACTCAGGGGGACAGCGCCACGCAAGCTTTACTACAGGGGGTTCGTTATACCTGTTACATCAAAGGTGTAAATAGCCGGTTGGAACTGGAGTCTCCCATGGGCAAGGAAAGCACGTTGCTATTGGGAAAAACGGGGCAAGCAATCCTTATGAAGGATTACGGCACGCAGCATTACTTAACAAAAATGACGGCTACGCAATGGCAACAATTGAATCAAGTTTATGAGGATGCCACACTAAAAATCACAACGGATACTTTGCGTATCAATGGCTTCTTATGTAATAAAGCGCTTTTCCAATTTCGCGATGGAACTTCCAGAGCAGTTTGGTTTACCACACTAGTGGTTCCTATTTATAGGGAGTTTCAGCTTTTTGCAAAAAAGGTACCCGGTTTACTCGTGCAATATGAAACTACCCTGGGCAACACAGCTGTTATTTTCAAATTAAAAGAGCTGAACTACAATCCTGTTCAGGTAGCACTCTTTGATGTGCCTGAAGATGGTTATCGGATTATTGAGTGGGAGCAAATAGAAAAATCGAAAGGCAATTAGCGGGGACGAAGGGTTTGGTTTCCCAGTTGGATTTTTACTTTGTTCACCAACGTGGTTTTACGAAGGGGAATTGAAAGCTCGTAATTACCTTTTTTTGTAATTACATCAGTATTTAGTTGAATAACGCGCGTAGTTGAATTATCCAGTATCGCATTTCCTCTAAAACTATATCCTGACTTTAAAGTGAAACTACCGTTGTAACTGAGAACCTTACTGGAGAGTAATCTTTTTCCTGCAGAAGCAGCTTTCTTCTTTCCTAAACCCAACGAAGCAAAAGTGCTGACCACAATCAAGGTGGCTACACCAAGCAGCATTGTTTTTTGAACAAGCCCTTTCGCTATTTGTATAGATTTAAACATCTGCTTCACAAAGGTATCATAATTGGCGAATATTTACAATTATGCAAGTTTTATCTCCGTGCACAGGTGGGGATAAAATGACTGGGATTTGGAGCAGATATATCTTAAATTGTTGAAAACAAACCACTAAACATGGGTGCCCCGGCTAACGGAAATGACAAAAATCAACTGGAAGAGCTTCTCCAGCAATATGAGCAATTGCAGCAAGGTGGGGTGCATTCCTTTTTGGAGGAGGAGGCTTTTGAAAGAATTATAGAGTATTTCCAGCAAAACGAATTACCGGATAAAGCGTTAGAAGCGGCTGTGTTAGCAGTGGAGCGCTACCCCTATTCATCCGCCCTTTTAATTAGAAAAGCCGATGTACTGGTTTTGCATCGTAGGTACAAAGAGGCACTGCGAATTTTAGATCAAGCTGAAATTCTAGACGGTCGGGATATTAATATTTTCATTTTGCGAACAGATGCCTTTTTAGCCCTTGATCAACCTGAAAAGGCAGTTGAACTGCTGGAAAAAGCATTAGGTCAATTTGAAGGCGAAGAAAAAGTTGAACTGTTGTTTGAATTGGCGGATGTGTATGACGATTATGAGGATTTTGAAAAAGTTTTTGACTGCTTAAAAGAAGTCCTCACGGTAGATCCGCTAAATGAGGAAGCGTTATATAAAATATGTTTCTGGACAGATTTTACTGGAAGAAATGAAGAGGGTATCCGACTACACCAGCAAATAATTGATGAGCATCCCTTCAGTGAGTTGGCCTGGTTTAATTTGGGGGCAGCCTATCAGGGTTTAAAGTTGTATGAAAAAGCAATCGATGCCTACAAATATGCAGTGGCAATCGAGGATAAGTTTGACTATGCGTATCGTAATATGGGGGATGCCTATATACGGCTGCACCGTTATAAAGATGCCATCGAGGTATTAGAGCGGGTGCATGAATTAGCAAAGCCAGAGGATGTGATTTATGAGGCAATTGGTTATTGCTATGAAAAACTAAAACAGCCTGCACTAGCTCGATTGCAGTATCGAAAAGCTTCGCATTTGCGTAAGGACGACAGTCGGTTATTTTATAAAATTGCCTGTACCTACTATACAGAGGGGCAATGGAATGCCGCATACAAACAAGTGGAAGTGGCATTGCGAATGTTCCGCAACGATTATGATTTTCAACTATTGGCGGGGCAATGTTGTGAACAACTTTCGCGTATGCAGGAAGCTGTAGAGCATTATCTCATGGCGTTACAGGCCAAGCCTAAAAAGATAGGTGGCTGGGAATCTTTAATTCATTGTTTATATGCCGAGGAGGCCTGGGAGGAAGTGATCCGACAAACTAATCTTGCTTTAAAGGCCACAAAAGGAAAAGTGATTTTTTTGTATTACAAAGCTGCTGCACTTTTTGGTGCTGAAAGAAATAAAGAAGCGCTAGTACAGTTAGAAGAGGCATTAGAGCAAGATCCCCGGCAGGTTAAAAAATTGCTCTCCCTTCGCCCCTCCGTGATGCAGCTAAGTCAGGTTGTAGATCTCTTAGCACGATTCAAGCGCAAGCGGTAGCACGCTGATAGCCTGTTTCCCTGTAAATTTGTGACTTCAATTCCTGTTAATACAACCGTATGAATTACGAATTAAGTCAAATGCCAGATCGGTTGGCAAAACCACGCCAATCCGGACTAACGATGGTCATGGACAAGGGACTCAGCACAGAAGAGGCCCGCAATTTTATGAGTGTTTCCTATCCGCATGTTGATATTGTAAAACTTGGGTTTGGAACTTCCTATGTTTCTCCAAACCTGCGGGAGAAAATTGAACTCTATCATTCCTATGAAATACCTGTTTATTTTGGAGGTACTTTGTTTGAAGCTTTTTTGATTCGTAATCAATTTGAAGATTATGTTCGAATCTGCAAAGATTACGGAATCAGTTATATGGAAGTTAGTGATGGCTCCATTACTATCCCGCATACGGAGAAGTGCGGATATATTGAAAAGTTAACACAACACGGAACTGTTTTGAGTGAAGTGGGCAGTAAAGATGCAGCACATATCATTCC
>CAIRNW010000272.1 GCA_903879995.1 uncultured Bacteroidota bacterium | reverse complement strand
TCCACATCCTCACGAAGAATAGCGGCATCTTTCTCCCCCAATCGCAGATCTAGCATAGAATCAGAAAGATGATCTACAGTCAGTGTATCTTCATTTCCCTTGGTACCCGCTTGGAATAATAGTAAACTTTGTGCTGCGATATTGTAAACTCCTTTGAACTCTTTCCCACTATTGATGGGCCAGGTCATAGGATGTAGCTCAATTGACAATTCCTTTTCAATTTCCTCCAGTAAGTCAAAACGATTCTTACCATCACGATCCATTTTATTGATAAAAAGAATTACCGGCGTATCTCGCATTCGACAAACCTCCATCAAACGACGGGTTTGATCCTCGACCCCATTGACGCTGTCCACCACCAAAATAACACTATCCACCGCGGTTAGTGTTCGGTAAGTATCTTCAGCAAAGTCTTTGTGACCAGGCGTATCTAAAAGATTAATCAAAATTCCGTTGTACTCAAAACTCATGACTGAAGTAGCCACAGAAATTCCACGCTGCCGTTCAATTTCCATAAAATCACTGGTGGCATGCTTCTTGATCTTATTACTTTTAACAGCCCCTGCCACCTGGATAGCACCCCCGAACAATAAAAACTTTTCCGTTAGGGTGGTCTTACCGGCATCGGGGTGAGAAATAATTGCGAAGGTTCGCCTGCGGGATATCGAGTCCTGGTACTTCATGATGCGGCGCAAAGGTAAGTCAGCCTTTCTAATCACCGTCTGTCAATTTATTGTGAATACCAGCCTAATTGACTCTACCTTTGCAATATGCTTCGTCGTACCATAGAAATTATATCCAGCAGCTTTAAAATGGCTGTGCAGGAGCTTTGGAAAAACAAATTAAGGACCTTCCTATCCCTTTTTGGAATCACGATTGGAATTTTTTGCATCATCGGGGTTTTAGCAACCGTGAATAGTCTGGAACAAAACATTCAGAACGAGATTAAATCGCTAGGGAATAACACAATTTATATAGATAAATGGGAGTACAGTGGAGGTGGCCCGGATTATCCTTGGTGGAAATTTGTAAAAAGGCCCTCCCCACGTTATGTGGAAGCAGAGGAAATTCGAGAAAGGACTCCTGCCGCTCAATATGTGGCCTTCCATATTCAAATTAATGACCCTTTAGAATTTGGAGGAAAGCAGCTAAGCGGAGTAAATGTGCATGGAATCAACGAGGATTTTGACAAAATTCAAGCTATAGAGATTTCAAATGGTCGGTCATTTTTAGAGCGAGAATTTGGCAATGCAGCCAACGTAGGATTGATCGGGTACGAAGTGGCAGAAAAACTTTTTGGGAAACCTGAGCTAGCTGCTGAAAAATATGTGGAAGTAAGAGGAAAAAAAGTTTTAGTAATCGGTGTTATTAAAAAGCAAGGAAAAAGTATGTTGGGAGACGGTGGTTGGCAATTCGACAATAGCCTCTTTGTACCCTATCGTTTTGGTCGCACCATCATGAATGAATTAAGAGCAGATCCCCTTATTATGGTTCAGGGAAAACCGAATTTGAGCAGTAAAGCAGTAAAAGATGAATTAGCGGGTACGATGCGAGCGATTCGAAAATTATCTCCCACGCAAGAGGATAATTTTGCATTGAACGATATAAATGACTTTAGTAAAGTAATTGGAGACATTTTTGTTAATGTCAACATAGGAGGCTGGGCTATTGCTACGCTTTCCTTAATTGTGGGCATGTTTGGTGTAGCGAATATTATGTTTGTAACGGTACGTGAAAGAACCAGCCAGATTGGGCTTAAAAAAGCAATCGGAGCAAAGAGTCATATTATTTTAACTGAATTTCTGTTAGAGTCTTCCTTCTTGTGCATCATTGGCGGATTCATCGGATTAACCCTTGTTTTTTTACTGACCCAGATTCTTACCAAAGCCCTGAATTTTCCAGTATTTATTTCTTCTGCTAATATGTTTTTAGCCATAGGAATTTGCATACTAGTGGGCGTTATCGCTGGATTCGTGCCCGCAAGGCAGGCAGCCCGAATGGACCCCGTGGTTGCTATACGAAGTAAATAAATAAGGCCACTGGACTTCCCTAATTTTGCTTCCATGTCCATTCGAATTTTAGCTATTGAGTCCTCCTGTGACGAAACATCCGCTGCAGTTTGTGTAGATGGTCAAATTTTATCCAATTTTATTGCTGGGCAAAAAGTACATGAACAATATGGTGGTGTTGTGCCTGAGCTGGCATCGAGAGCCCATATGCAACATATTGTGCCCGTAGTGGATGCTGCTTTAAAAAAAGCCGGTGTAAGTATATCCGAAATCAACGCAATCGGATATACACAAAGCCCCGGGCTAATTGGTTCCTTATTAGTTGGCGGGCAGTTTGCGAAATCGTTAGCATTATCACAAAAAATTCCCCTGATTGCGGTACATCACATGCAAGCACATGTATTGGCCAATCTTATTGATTCCCCCAAGCCAAGCTTTCCATTCCTTTGTCTAACGGTAAGTGGAGGACACACTCAAATCGTACAATGCGAATCTCCATTATCCATGAAAGTAATTGGAGAAACAATTGATGATGCAGCAGGAGAGGCGTTTGATAAATCGGCAAAACTATTAGGACTCCCCTACCCTGGAGGTCCGCTGATTGATCAATATGCTCAAAAAGGAGACGGCAATAGATTTAAATTTCCAAAGCCTTCCATTGAGGGACTGGACTTTAGCTTTAGCGGACTCAAAACATCGATCTTGTACTTTCTCCAACAAGCAGGAAAATCAGTAACCTACAAACAAAGTAACCAGACTTCAATTGCTGAACAGGAAAAATTTATTGCAGATAATTTACCTGATATCTGCGCTTCGATACAACAACGAATTATTTCTATCCTATTGGATAAGCTAGAAAAAGCTGTTCACCAAACTGGAATTCAATCGATTTGCCTGGCAGGCGGCGTTTCTGCAAACAAAGGATTACGAAAAGAATTTCTAGCGTTAGCCGAGAAAAATGGCTGGCAGGCAAGCATACCTGCTTTTGAGTATTGCACCGATAATGCTGGCATGATAGCCATTACCGCCTATTATAAATACAAGGAAAAGCAGTGGAGCGAACTAGCAACTCCCTCTACAGCAAGAGCAAATTGGTGAATGGGACAAGCTACTTTTACCTGTAAGCAGTTTGCCGTAAAGCAGGACCAATGCGCAATGAAAGTCAGCACTGATGCCTGTATTTTTGGCGCCTGGGCCGCGCAAAAAATAGCAAAGCTTTCTTTATCCTCCCCTCGCATACTCGATATTGGAACGGGCACTGGTCTTTTGTCGCTGATGATCGCTCAGCAACTGACCGACTTTAGTATTACAGCTATTGAAATTGATGAAGCTGCCGCATTACAAGCGAAAGATAATTTCAATAAGTCGCCATGGAGTGAGCACCTTTTTCTAAAAAAGGCGGATATCAATCTCTATTCAAATGAAAAGCAATTTGACGTAATTATCAGCAACCCTCCATTTTATGAGAGAGATTTACGCGCTAACAGCCCAGCAAAGAATCAAGCATTCCATGATAGCAGCCTCACCCTTTCCACACTATTGATTGCAAGTCTCAAACTTTTGAAACCACAGGGATATCTCTTTTTGATTTTACCTATAACAAGAAAGGAGGACCTCGTGAAATACTGTTTATCCATGGGTATAAGTATTACAACCTGCTGTGAGGTTAAACCTAGCCCACATAAGCGTATTTCAAGGATATTGGTTGAATGTAGAATTGAAAGGGAAATATCTCCAAAGAATATCCATACTACTTCACTGGTAATACAAGGCACCAACAATGGGTACAGCCCTGAGGCTTTTGCACTACTTAAAGACTATTACCTGCACTTATAGACTGCTATGGAATTGCAGCATATTCACGCATGTATTGATAATGTTCTGTTAGTACCCCCTTTTTTAGAATAGTTGCACGAGCTAAAAGAGGCGAATTGCCTTTGCTGAGCAGATCTTCCAAGATGAACTTAATTAACTGTTCACCGAAATAACGGCTTGCATCTCTGGGTAATTCATTGGGCAGATTTCCCACAGCTATAACATCTACACTACCTGGTAGATAAGGTGCCGTTTTTTGTAAACTTATCTTGTCGACGCCATACACAGGATCTTCAATGGTTTGATCACCCAAGTTAATCGGGATAGACCCAAAAGCATCATCCGTTATATCCGCAATTGTTGTAATCTTAAAATCAGGATGACGCAGGGCAGTTTCATCAAAAAGACGGTCCATACCTTCTTCCCAATAGATACCATTTAATAAAATATCTGTGCATATTAAGTAAGACCTAAAAAGACAAAAATAGTCCTGGTGCTTGGCATGAAATTCTTCGCGATTATACCCCCCTGTAATTCGATTACGGTATAAATCGCCTCCTTTTAATTGTGTGTAAACTGGGTAGGAAAAATTTTTGGAGAGATACTCATCAGGTTCAACTTCCCTGACACCCATTAGATTCAATACTTCCATAATGCCATGCGCAACTCGGCCGGAACCTGTCACGGCAATTTTAATTGGGGGGAGTTTAATTTCAAAATAATTATGAATTAACTCTTTGAAATTCTTTTGTTTATAAACTCTTTCTAAACTAAATAATCCAGTTCTTTTTCCATAGGCAAGCAACCCATTATGAGCCCCAACTACCCCAGCAAAGAACCCAAATCCTATAATCCGCTGACCGTCTTCATGCTCCAAGCATTCGTAATCGATCAAGGTAATTTGCTTTTTAATTAAAGCATGAAATAATGATTGATTATAGGGCTGAAGCTTCTTGGTATGGGAGAAAAACAAATAGGTTTTGTTATCCAGCAGAAAGTGGGCAGGAACTTCTTTAATTCCAAAAATATATTCCGCCTCGGAGAGCTCTTCTGATAAAATAGCCCCTGCACGCTCATAATCCTTGTCTGGAAAGCAACGGGTAGCGGATGGCTGAACATAAATCCGCAACGTAGGAAAACTCTTGAGTAGCCATTTGCATTGGGCAGGCGTTAAGGCCACCCGATTATCTGCAGGTATTTTACCCTCACGTATAATTCCAATAGTAGCCATAGGCGTGTACCTTTGCAATCGATCTGGCAAATTTAATCCTCAATAGGGCTTACACATGAACTATTTTGAACTATTTGGACTACCGCTTCAATTTGAGGTTGATGTGCAAAAAATCAGACCAAAATTTTTGGAGCTAAGCCGGCAATTTCATCCTGATTTTCACACGAATGAAACTGAAGAAAGTCAGCAAGCTTTAATGGAGCAAAGTGCAGCAATCAATAAAGGCTGGCAAGTATTTCAAGATCCACTTAAAACGCTTCACTACGTACTACAACTGACCGGGAATATTACTGAAAATGAAAATCCAGTATTATCCCCAGACTTTTTAATGGAAATGATGGACTTAAATGAGCGTCTAACTGAGGGGGACGAGGCGCAACAAGTTGAGCTCAAAGAATTAATCAATCGGTACGAAAAAGAGTTGTACGACGGAGTTAAAAATATACTGAAAACTGCCCCCAGTACTTTATCTGAAACAGATTTTCAAAAAATTAAAGAGTATTATTACCAACAGAAATACTTGCAAAGAATCCAAGAGAGAATTCGAATGAACTTGAGTTAAATCTTAATTTCCCCTACTTTTGCAATCCCCTGCCCGGGTGGCGGAATTGGTAGACGCAGCAGACTCAAAATCTGCCGTTCGCAAGAATGTATCGGTTCGACTCCGATCTCGGGCACAAACGCTCTCCCATAAAAGATGGAAGGGCGTTTTTCTTTTTGCAATACAACAATCAAACCCAGACAAATTGTAATCATTGCCTTATTAATTGAAATCAATTATTACCTCTATCAACAAGCAAAACTTCGTGAACAAAAATAGAAAGGGGATGATCAGGCTTTAATTGATCCTGATCATCCCCCTAACTAAAATAGAACTACTAAGCTAGTGCGCTACCACTACCTTACCTGTAGCAATAACACGATTAGTTTTATCTGTTAAACGAATTAGATAAACTCCATTCGCTGCAGCACGAAGATCCACATCTAATAATTGGTAGCGTCCGGTAATTGAATAAGCTTTTCTAAATACACTAGCACCTTTGGTATCATAGATAGAAATCGTATACTGATCAGCAGTTGCACTGTAAAAAGATACTTTAAATTGACCCTGCGTTGGACTTGGAAACACAAACAAGCGGGTTGTGACCGAATCGCCAATCACAAGTGGAGCACTGGTACTAGCACAGGGTAATTTAGGAGGCAAATTTTGCACGGTTACCGTATAACTACCAGTAGGGTGTTTTAATCCGATGGAGTCAACTTGTGCTGTTAATTCACCCAAAATAGGCTGACCATTCAACTGCCATGTGTAGGCATAATTGCCGGTTGGTGTAACACTCGCACTTAATGTAGTTTTTAGACCAGGATAGATACGGGTATATGGTGCAGCACTAAGTGTAGCAACTGGATTAGGTTCCACGGCAATAGTAGTTGCAGAAGAAATTTTGCTACATCCGAAAGAATTTGTCACTGTGACTTGGTAAGAGCCGGCCACCCCAACTAAAATAGACTGAGTGGTTGCTCCATTAGACCATACCCAGCTTGTTCCTGAGGAAGCAGCCAGTAAAACCTTATCGCCATCACAAACAATAGTTGGAGTTAAGGCAGTTATTGTTGACGTAGGTAACGGATTTACGGTTACCTGTGTAGCAGTTGCAGTACTAACACAGGCGCCTGTAGTTACAGTAACAGTCAAGTTTGTAGTAGTATTCACAGTAACTGAGGAGCTGGTGGCGCCATTACTCCACAAATAACTGTTTCCACTGTTTGCAGTTAAAACCACACTACCCCCTTGACAAAAAGTTATTGGACCACTGGCTGAAATACTTGCAGCTGGAACAGCAATTAATTGCAGCTGAACTGGGGTCCGACTAGTACTTTCACAGCCAGTTGCGATCTCTTTACTGGCCGCATAGTAAGTAATAGAGCCAATTGTATTTAAAAATGGATCAGACACAATAACACCTCCAGTTGATGCACTATACCATACTACAGAATTGCCTGGGGCAGCTGTTGCACTGGCTGTTAAACGTGGAATTGAAGCGCCAGGACAAACTTGCTGAGTTTGATTTCCACTACTAGCAGGTGCAGATAGAGTAGCGTTACCAACCGCAACTGCAATTCTAACTGAAGGAGTTTGACAAGATCCATTGCTAGCGTAAACTGCAATATCACCACTCTGGTTTCCGCTGGTAAATAATACACTAATTGAATTGGTACTTTGCCCACTAAGGATAGCCGCACCAGCCGGAACTGTCCATACATAACTAGTAGCCCCAGTTACAGGCGTAATTGAATAAGTATACTGCGTGGCTGTATTGCAAATGGTTGAATTCCCACTAATCGCACCTAATGACCCCATACTTCCACCACCATTTGATACGGTAACATTAATGGCATTTGCTCTGCGACTGGTTGATCCCGTGTTACTTTTAGCCTTTATCGTAAACCAAGCACTTGCACCTGGCGTAAGACCAGTTACAGTATACCCCGCTATATTTCCAACGGTGGCGTGTACGACAAATTGGCCCGTAACAGGATCTAAACGCATTATCTCATAAGAAACTGCATCAGCTACTGGATTCCAAGAAAGATTGACTTCACCTGCTGCACAACTATTACCATCCCCAGTGAGGCCGGTAACTGGCCCCATGATATGAAATACCGCATCACTCTGATCAACATACGAGCCATTTGTAATACGAATTAGTGCCTGAGAAGAATGCACCCCAGCAGGAGGAGTCCAATTATAACGCGTAGTTGATGGCGCTAATGAACTCACTATTGGATTCCAGCTTGCTCCATTATTTAAGGAATACTCGATCGTGTAGGTTCCAGTCATACCAAGATTATTCCAAGTGATCAATTCACTATTACCTGAAGCAAAATTTTCACCGCCATTAGGATATGTTACTTCAAGACGGGGTTGATCAATAGTCCATGTCAAGGTATATTCCTGGTTAGCAGCAGTTGTGATAGCAGCTCCCGTAACTCTAACCGTATATACACCCGCCGCAGGTGCATTGATGGTCACTTGTTCTACATTACTCACTACATCAACACCCGTGGTGGCAGGATTAGCCGGATTATTTTTATCTAAAATCCATGGAAGATGAGTAGTGCTACCACTCAGTACAGTTAAATCAAGATTATTAACAAGAGCAATCGCTGCATTAGCAGTACCAGCAGGATCGTTCCAGACCAACATAACATTTAATCGGGAAGCTCCCGCTGGAACGGTAATAGAAAGATCTTGAGAAACCCCATTTCCAATATTATTTACCGAATAACGATTTTGCTCTAACACACGCGCTGCCTCTAGCACATCAATTCGTCCATAGCCAAACTTATAATCAGGACCCACATTACCTAGATCTTGGGCCGTATTTAAAACTGAATTCTTAATTAATGCGGAGGGAGGATTTGCATTTGAATTCAATTGACGATAACGCTGTACAAGTAAACTAACTGAACCTGCCACGCCGGGTGTTGCCATTGAAGTGCCAGACATATATGTATAACTATTGTCTGGAGTTGTTGTGGAAAAAACGTTATTGCCCATGGAAGAAATATCTGGCTTCACTCTTCCATCTTGTACTGGACCAAAACTGCTGAAAGAGGTCATTGCATCAGTAGAAGTAAGTGCTGCAACTAGTATGTTATTTTTTGCAGATTTCCCACTACCCGTAATGGTATACCACCCCCCCGCACAGGAACTTTGAGAGTTTCCAGCAGAATGAACATGAAGATGGGTTGGAAAATTATTCAAGTTAAGGTCAGTTGACCGACTGGTTCCTGAGTAAGTAATGCTTGCACCATTTACCCCACAGGTTGCGCTACCACCGTAAGAATGACTGCTAACAGACAAATTATAAGTAGGGATGGCAGCTGCAATTTCGTTGGGGACGTTTCCATTAAAATCATAAGAAAAAAGTTGTGCGTTAGGTGCCATCCCGCGAGCAAAAGGGTCAATTAATCCCCTTCCAAGAATAGTACCGGCACAATGTGTAGAGTGTGCGCTAGACGCAACATTCTCAACTTGAGTCACACGTCCTATAGGAAAAAAATCAAGGTGAGAACCAATTGCACCCCCATCCCAAATACCTACATTAACACCATCTCCTTGCAAATTTCTTGGCCCATCTGATAATACGTTTACACGATGCTGTGTGCGGCCGGGAAGGTTTTCCTCCTTATTTGGCTCATCGATGAAATCAGCCCAAAGAATAAAAGGAAGTTCAATCAAACTACGCACTTCAGAAGCCGGCACTCGTATGATAAACGATTTATAGGCAGGTAGCTCCTCTAAAATAGTCACACCCCTATTGGAAAGCAAAGTGAAGATAGCACTGGCTTGCATTCGATCATAGGTGATGATACTAAGATCAAAGTACCCAGCTTGGCTTGTTGCATGTGCTGGAGCCTTGCCTTGGTAAAGCAGATTACTTGCTTTCTGAATAGGGGAAAGAGAGAAAATACTTCTGATAGGGGCTTTATTTAGTTTTGTCCAATCAATAGCTAGTGGAATAGTAGCTGTATACGAATTAGCGGGAATGTAATCGAAGAGCTCAATGCCTTGACTCTTTAGTAGTGAGCGAACAGGCTGATCAGGTATCCTTTCAAACTGTATGACCACATAGAATTTATCCTGATAAGTGGAGGCCCTAAGTGAAAAGACGTTAGTTGTCACTTCCTTAAAATTTCTGACAGGCTTAAAATCACCGCTTTGAAAATGAACTACAGTATCGGTAATTGACTGGGCTTCCACCAATTGTCTGGACAATCCAATCAATAACAATAAGATAACCCGAGTAATAATTGGAAACATGAGGTATTATTTAGTGGTCTGAAATTATGGCAAAATGAGAAAAAGCTGAATATTCGTTCACTTTTTTTGAAAATGTTGATAAGTATCCTGTAAGTACCGCACACTACCATCTTGCTGAGGCTGAACTAGTGTATAGAATACCAACACCGGTATTGCCGCTTTGAGTGTAAGTTGTACAGGTTTTTGCTCGAGTAAACAAGATTGCAAAAAAACGGTATCCAACGTTTTATCGAGTAAATAATTACCCAATTGCAAGGGCTCTTCCAAACGAATACAGCCATGACTTAGAAAACGCTTGGATAACAAAAACGAAGCCTTATTATTGGTGTCATGCAGGTACACACCTAACGGAGTTTTCACATCAACTTTCAAAATACCCAAGGCATTATCACAACCAGTTGACTGCCGAATGGTGTAAGGGAAATAAGCGGCCGTAAAATCAGCCCATGGCAACTGAGTAGGATCTACAACATTCCCGGCTCGATCAAGGACTTGCATGTTTTGTCGATCTAGCCAGGTTATATCCTTTTTAATTTTTGGCAAAAATTCACCGACCGCTATACTTAAGGGAACAAACCAATAAGGATATAGGACAATGTTTTCAGCCCATGCTGCAAAAAAAGGTGTGGGAGTAGCAGCCTTTCCAACTACAGCACGCATGGAAAGTATAGTGCGGTCTTCTTCTACTAATTCTACTTCAGCAGCAGCAACATTCACATGTATGCTTCTAGTAAAATCCCAATGATCCATCCAGTGGTAGACCCCCACAGCATGCTCTAACCACAGAATTGTATCAGATAATAAACGAGAAGGGCTTTTTACAAATTGCTTTTTTTTAGCCACTAACGTATTAAAAAGTACTCTAGTTTTTGCAGACCGGGGTTGCTGATAAGAAGCAAAATAATTATCAACTTCAAGCGGAGTTTGCACCTTTTCAAGTGCTGATTCCAAACGGTTGTATATAACTTTCTCCTGTGCTATTGAAATAGATTCATAGGCAAACCAAGGTTTGATTGGTTTCCCAATTGATAAAGCGTAGGCTGTTTGAATGGCCAATTGAAAAAACGGAGAGCTCTTCCAACTAGTATCAGAAAGAGAAGGTGATTTTCTTAATGAGGGAAGCTGCTTAGCTGGAAGATCAACTAATCCCTCTTGTTGAAAACGCAGCACAGATCTAAGCACCTGCTCCTTAAGTAAAACGGATTGACTATTCAATTGCTGTACAGCAAAAAACAGATAGCTGAAAAAAAAGAGGCTAATTCGCATGAAATATTCGTTGTACAAATTTTCGTATTGAATATAGGGACCACCCTTGCACCCTTCCTCGTTGAATCAAGAACTGATTATTGTCCGGTTGTTCAACATAATAATAAAACACATATCGGTTGTTTGGATGCTCCCATCCCATCATTTTTCCAAAGCGTAAATCATTTAGAACAAGCGTATCCTGCCATTTTTGAATCGCATAAAAGCCATTTGAAAAACGAACAAGATGGGCAATATCTTCTCGAGGTGCCAAACCCTCCAGCCATTGGTGCTGCTTGAGGGTGGATGTATACTGGATAGAAGTAGTGGTATCAAATACGGAACGATAGCCCGTTAAAAAATCATGCTGACGTTCTATAACTATGTACCAAAGCCAGGAATTAAAGGGAGTGGGTGTAATTAAAATACGATTCCATTTGAAATCAGATTGTGCTAAACTACGCTTGACATCACTCTCTACAATTAATTTATTATTGAATGCGTAGCTGAGATAAAAAAAACAAAAGGATAGAACTAAAAAGACTGTTTTGAGCCGTTTTTCATGGGTTCGCGAAAAAAATATGATCCATATAATTCCAATCAAAACAGGAATAGTGAAAAAAGGATCGGCTACAAACAAGGTATCAAATGAGATACGAACATGTGTAAATGGCTCAAACCAAGCAGTACCATAAACGTTGAAGCCATCCAGTAAAATATGAGTCAATAACTCAATGACTGTTAGCGAAAGCCAACATGCAAGAGAACCCTTGCTTCCCCAACGGGTCCGGATTATACCCCAAGAAAAAAGCGGAGCTAGTAAAGCTATAAAAAAGAAAGAATGTGTAAACCCTCGATGCGCCAGTAAATCCTCCGCAGGTGAACACCAGAGTCCGGCAATAAAATCAAAATCAGGAATAGTTTGAAGAAAGGCGCCAGCCAGCCAGGACTTTTTTCCCAGCTTTTTCCCAGCAACCAGTTCGCCAACGGTTGCCCCTAAAACAATATGGGTTAGAGAGTCCATATAATCAATAAGGATCTACATCAGGTACCACCATTACTTGACGAAATGCAGACTTTTGTTGTAAGGCTTTTGAAAATGTTCGAATATCAAGCCGGCATTGCTCCTGTAAACTTTTCTTTCGTGGCAACTTTAATAAAATTTCAAAGCGATAGTGGTTTCGTACTCGCTCCACTAAAGCGGGGGCAGGCCCCAACAAATACCGCTGATATTTCACAGCGAGTTGTTGCGTAAGTTCCGCTGCTGCACGTGCAGCAACAGCCGCATCAGCATGGCGGATACTGAGTAAGATCATCCTGCTAAAAGGCGGATAAAAAAACTCTTCCCGTTTGACTAGCTCTTCGGAATAAACCAGTTTATAATCGTGGGCAAGTACTTTGGCCAACAAAGGATGACTTGGGTCTACCGTCTGAATCAGCACTTCCCCGACAGCCTCTCGACGACCCGCTCTTCCACTTACTTGCTCCATCAGCTGAAAAGCGCGTTCATTTACCCTAAAGTCGGCATGACGGAGTAACCCATCTGCATCTAAAATACCTACTACATCTACTTTTTCAACATCAATCCCTTTTACTACCATTTGTGTTCCCACCAGAATATCAATCAAACCTTGTTCAAATTTATTGATCAGCTTGGCATGTGCATCTTTTCCTTTGACTGAATCAATATCCATCCGAGCGATGCGGGCAGTGGGAAATAATGCAGCTAACTGTTCCTCTACCTGCTCTGTTCCAAAACTTCTTGCCTGAAATTTATTTTTTCCACATCCTTCACAACGCGTTACTTTTTGATAACGTGACCCACAGTAATGACAACATAAAACCTGCTCCTGCTTATGAAAAGTCAGGGAAACTGCACAATGCAAACATTCGGGCACCCATCCGCAGGATTGACAAATCTGATAAGGCGTATAACCTCTTCTATTTTGGAAAAGAATGACCTGTCGTTGACGCTGAATTGCTTTTAAAATTCGTTTTTCTAATACAGGGCTGACCAGCGAAAAGGTTTTTGATTGAGCACGAACTGAATTCATATTCACCAGTTGCACGTTTGGCATAGCAACCTCTCCATACCGAATCGGTAATGAAACCAATCCGTATTTATCCGCACTAGCATGAAAATAGGATTCAATAGAAGGCGTGGCGCTTCCTAAAAGCGTTTTGGCACCAAACAGAGAGGCCAGGTATAAGGCTGTATCACGTGCATGATAACGTGGAGCAGGGTCTTGTTGCTTATAAGAAGAATCATGCTCCTCATCACAGATTATTAAATCTAAGCTCACAAATGGCAAAAAAATTGCAGAGCGGGTTCCCAAAATCAACTTTACTTTTTGAGAAGCTACCTGATGCCATATTTCAACTCGCTCATTGGGAGAAAACTTAGAGTGGTACACCCCAACATGCCCTCCAAAATGATTTTGCAGCCGACGAATAATCTGCGTAGTCAAGGCAATTTCTGGAAGTAAAAAAAGAACTTGTTTACCTTTTTGAAGTGCCGCTGCAATCAATTCAATATAGATATTAGTTTTCCCACTGGAGGTAACGCCATGTAATAACACGGTTGGTTTAGTCTCAAATTCGCGCTTGATGGCAGCGTATGCTTTCTGTTGTGGAGCAGAAAGTTTAAAATCAATTTGAATAAAGGGATCGGGGACTGTAATACGATCCACTTCCTTTCTTTCAAGGACTAATATCCCTCGTTCTATAAGCCCCTTTACCAAGGCTGTACTGGCCTGAGCTGTGCGAAGTAAGGCTTGCATGTTCACAGCCTGTTGGTTTTTGTACAGCTCAAAAAAAGTTTGCAACAACCCCTGTTGACGCGGTGCATGCCGAAGGGAAAGCAATAGATTCTCCCATTCGCTTGGATTTGCATGAACCGTTGATAACGTAAGAAATGACGCCAACCGGGGCTTGTACTTTTGAGTAAGCGATTCTTCCAGCTCACAGATATTATTTTGGAGCAATCGCTGTAGGATGGGATCAATATTTTTTTTACCAACAAGAGCCTGCACCTGTTCAATTTGAAGTTTTTTTTGTAAGAACAAGGCTTCTGCAACCAAATATTCATCATCACTCAGGTGAGAAAAATCATCACCGGCTTCGGAATTATATATCAGTGTGGTATCACTGGCTAATCGAAAATGTGCTGGCAATGCGGCTGCCATTACTTCGCCCTCGGTACATAAATAGTAATCGGCTATCCACTTCCACAACTGGATTTGCAGAGGAGTCACCAACGGATTTTTGTCCAGAACCTGAAGAATTGGCTTTAAGTGATAGGAAGTAGGATTCGTGTGATGTAATCGAATTACTATCCCCGTGTACCGTTTTTTCTTCCCTAAATTAACCTCTACCCTGCTTCCAACCTGAACGTTTGCATGTAATGAATTTGGTATACTCCAAGTATAGTTTACAGGCAGCGCAGCCGGCACTAAGATATCCGCGTAAAGTGAAGAGGTGAACATCAGGTTCTAATTTACCACATAATAGCCAGCCTGCCACTAGGAGTTAATCCATGCTGCCTTATACTCCTTTAATTTTTTCTCCATCAACTCCATAACTTTTGCTTTGAGTTGCGGAAGCTGCTCTATCGTATATCCGTCCACCTTTATTTCCTCCAAAAAAACAGCCCTACTACGCCCTGGAGTTATAGATGCGGGATGGCTGTAATGCATACGATGATAGCTATCTAAGAAAAGGAGAGGCTTGATGGGTGTACCCGTTTCAATAGCAATACGAAATGCCCCATCATAAAAAGATTTTAATGGTGCAGGAGTCATATTAAAAGTGCCCTCAGGAAAAACAAAGATGGATACCCCTTTTCGTAATAATGCTTTTAATCTGGACACACTGGCAGCCCTGTTCTTTGGATCACTACGATCTACTGTAACAATTGCACGACTATAAACAAAACCAAAAATTGGCACTCGTGCTGTTTCCGCACGTCCTAAAGGACGAAAATTCTTTCGTATTGCTTTAACTAAAAAAACCGCATCAATATACGAGAGGTGATTAGCAACATAGATATAAGGTTTTTCAAAACTATGTGGCACCTCGAAAATGTTACGATGAGGCATCCCCGCTAAAAACATCCAGCAATCAGCCCATAGGGTGCAGAGCCGAATCATATAATTAGCTCCCCGCACAGGGCCACCCCATGAAGCAATTATAAAAAAGGGAAGCAATAGGAACATGATAGCCACAAATAAGACCAACGTGTAGATCACGTATACAAAACGAAAAGGAAAAAGCAGGTACTTCATATAACGGGGGTATAAAATTAGATGAACTATCCCGTATCACAAGGAAGATGTAATTTTGCTCCCCATGCAAAAACTTCCCTCTGTTGCCTTTCACACCCTGGGTTGCAAGTTGAACTTCTCGGAGACCTCCGCTCTTGCACGTCATCTCGAGCAAGAGGGATTTGTGCAGAAAAACTTTGAAGAGGAGGCCGACTATTATGTGATCAATACTTGCTCTGTTACAGATAACGCGGACAAAGAGTGTCGTCAACTAGTAAGAAGGATACAAAGACGCTCTCCCGCCAGTGCGGTGGTAATTACTGGTTGCTATGCGCAATTGAAACCGAATGAGATTGCTTCCATACCAGGCGTGGATTTGGTTTTGGGAGCAGCTGCAAAATTTGAGCTAGCCACCCATTTGCAAGCCTTAAAAAAGGGAGATGAAACAAAGATCTGTAGCTGTGATATTGATACGGTAGAAAGCTTTAATGCATCCTGGTCCGTACACCACCGCACTCGTACATTTTTAAAAGTGCAGGATGGATGTGACTACAATTGCTCATTCTGTACGATCCCTATGGCACGTGGGAAAAGCAGAAGTGATAAAATTGTTAATGTACTGGAGAATGTAAAAGAAATTGCTAACGCGGGTTCTAAAGAAATCATATTAACCGGGGTTAATCTGGGAGACTTTGGGGAAAACGGAGAAAACTTTTTTCAATTGATTACTGCACTGGAGAAGGAAACTACAATCCCTAGATACAGGATATCCTCCATAGAACCCAACCTGCTAACTGATGACATCATCAAGTTTGTAGCCTCCAGCCAACGATTTATGCCCCATTTTCATATTCCTCTGCAGAGCGGCAGTGATCGTATCCTGGGACTGATGCGCAGACGTTACAAAAGAAAACTCTATGCAGATAGAGTCAACTTGATCAAAGCACTAATGCCACACGCTAGCATTGGTGTTGATGTGATAGTTGGATTTCCAGGTGAAAAAGAAATAGATTTTCAAGAAACCTACTCTTTCCTTGAATCACTTCCCATCACCTACTTGCATGTGTTCACCTATTCAGAGCGTGACAACACGTTAGCGGCTACGATGCAAGACAGCGTTACACACGCTACAAGACAAGCTAGGAATAAAAAATTAAGGCAACTATCTTATTTGAAGCAAGAGCATTTTAATGCTCAATTTAGCGGCACTATCCGTCCTGTTCTTTTTGAAAAAGAAGAAAAAACATCGATGATGGAAGGATATACTGACAATTATATCCGAGTAAAAACTCCTTACAAAAAAGAGTGGATCAATCAAATTATGGATTGGAAAATTTAAGTTTAAGTACCTTTACGCCCCTTTGGAACGTTAGCTCAGTTGGTTTAGAGCACTACTTTGACAGAGTAGGGGTCACTGGTTCGAGTCCAGTACGTTCCACTTCCTTCACCACATTTTTTCAAAACTGCTTGGCCCCGACAACGGTTCCTCCACGCTGAACATAGAGTCTGCTGGCTTTTTCATTTGAAGAGGATCTCCATCCCCAAACAATCTGGAGAGAAAGGCCAGCGGCGTTAGAAAAAAATAAAATAAAAGAGACAAAATGATGCGCGGAATAATCAAGCTGAGTACCCAAGTAAGCTTCATCCATAAATAATCGACTCCAACCATTGCTCTTTCACTAAACAAAACAACCACAGCCAATATGATGGAGGCATAGAAAAAAACCAGGTTTGCAGTCCACTTCCATCCCACTAGTAATGCTAAAAGAATAACCAATATGGTTTGAAATTGTTGTCGGCTGGTACGTTGACTAATCATCTTAAAAAAGTGTATAAACAAAGGGAGCCAGTGCACTGCTACCACCAAAAACAATTAAAATTCCAAGGAGCAGCAGCACAAGTATGAGTGGCGCCAACCAAAATTTTTTTCGTTCGCGCATGAATTGCCATAAGTCTTTTAAAAAATCCATATTACATTTTTAATCTTTTGCAAAATTAATCATCCATTTTTCTTTATTCGTGTAATCGGGCTGTTCTTCCTTAATAAATAAATAATTGTTGAGCACTAGTACATCCATATCCGTACTCATAAAGCAGCGGTAAGCATCGGCGGGAGTACAAACAATGGGCTCTCCCCTTACATTGAAACTAGTATTCACCAACACGCCAACACCAGTTTTAGATTTAAATGACTGCAGCAAGTCATAAAACCTAGGGTTTGTAGAGTGGTGAACGGTTTGCACTCTAGCAGAAAAATCCAGGTGAGTAATGGCCTGCAATTCACTTCGGGAACAATAGAGTCTTTCCCAAAGAGACAATTGTTGAAAATTTTCTGGCAATACTTTTCGATGCACTTCCCTTAGGGGTGCTACCAGTAACATGTATGGGGACTTCCCCTCCAATTCAAAAATATGCGCTGCATCTTCTGCAAGTACCGCAGGTGCAAATGGGCGAAACCCTTCTCTGTATTTAATTTTCAGATTTAACTTTTTTTGCATCTCAGGATCTCTTGGATCCCCCAAGATGCTTCGATTTCCCAATGCACGGGGACCAAATTCCATTCGCCCTTGAAACCAACCTACCACTTTTCCATTAGCCAGCATACCCGAGACTTGTTCGTATAATGCCTGATTGGTGGCGTGGTAATGATAAACCCCTTTGACTCGCTTGGCCACAAGCTCCACTTCCTTGTTGCTGTAAGAAGGACCTAAATAGCTTCCTTCAAGCTGGTCAGACTCGTTTGATTGAATTCGCTCCTGCCCAAAATACTGGTAATAGATAGTTAATGCAGCCCCCAGAGCACCCCCTGCATCACCTGCAGCGGGCTGTATATAGATATCCTCAAAAATTCCTGCACGTTGTAATTTTCCATTGGCCACACAATTAAGCGCAACGCCACCGGCCAAACAACAAACAGAGGCACCTGTCAACCTTTTTGCCTCTGCTGCCATTTTTAAAACAATCTCCTCCGTTACTTGCTGTATAGCCAGCGCCAGGTTACAGTAAACCTGCAAAAGTTCTGCCTCGGGCTCTCTTCGTTTAATTCCAAATAATTTCTCCCATCGCTTTTCATGCACCATACGAAGGCCAGTAGCATATTGAAAGTAGTATTGATTTAACCAAATAGAACCATCTGAATAAATATGAATCAATTCTTTTTCGATCAACTCTTTGAATTGTGCAGTTTCCACTGCATGGGGATTACCATAAGGCGCAAGACCCATTAATTTGTATTCCCCAGAGTTGACAGTGAATCCCAAATAATAAGTAAACGCACTATAAAGTAATCCTACAGAGTGAGGAAATTGTAAGGATCGGATTAATGAGAGCGAAGTCCCATCTCCTATTCCAATTGAAGCCGTGCTCCACTCACCTACTCCATCGATGGTCAATACTGCCGCTTTCTGATAAGTTGAGGGGTAAAAAGCACTAGCCGCATGTGACAAATGATGCGGCGTAAAAAGTAAACGAAGTTTATTTTTTTGATAAGATTCTACCTGACTAAGGCCATCGTAGATCTTTTTTTTCAAAAAGAGTTTTTCGTCTAACCATACAGGAATGGCCTTCAAAAAAGAAACCAATCCTTTAGGGGCAAATGCATAATAAGTCTGAAGTAAGCGCTCAAATTTGAGTAAGGGCTTGTCGTAAAATACTACCGCATCCAACTCATCAATTGTAACACCACCCTCTTCAAGGCAATACCGAATAGCCTGCAAAGGAAATTCGGAAGAATGTTTAATTCGGGTAAATCGTTCCTCTTGTGCCGCTGCCACGATTTTTCCACCCACAACCAATGCAGCTGCTGAGTCGTGATAAAAAGCAGAAATTCCTAGTATTTTCTTCATGGTTGCTGGGCTAGCGTTCCTGCAATATACGCCGCGATCTGCTCTCCAAAAATACGGTGTGTATTAGCAGAGATATGCTGTTGCCCGTGTGGTACATGTGTATTACCAGCGCGTTTGAAAATTGGTTGGAAGGAGGGGTAATGGTAAAATGTATCAGTATTAGCAAAAAAATCCCTCTCCATACCTTTTGGAATAGAAGACTGATCCTTGAAAGTTGGAATATCCAAAATCACCAACCGAGCATATGACTTCGTATGCTCGTATAGTCTTTTGATCAATAGCGTTTCAAGTTTCTTATCAGCTTCACTTATCTGCTCTGACCCCACTATTACCTGTTCTACAGCTGAGGAGCTATCCCTTTTTGAGGATAGCGCTTTAAAGAAGTCCCAAACCGTGTTAAACGCAAAATTGTAGAGGTAAGAGTGTTCGCTCAGCCAATGAATAAGCTGAAACTGATAAATAAAGTTTTGGATTTTTATTCCGGGTAAATGCTCCTTTTTAACCAGTTGCAATGAATCCCCTGAAACACTAAAAAAACCCGCTTTTTGATTGTCATCAAAATCATTTTCAAAAAAACCGAGTAAAACAAAATCTGGCTGGAACTTATACCCTTCCTGCTCTAGAAAAATCAATTGTTCGCCTGTACCAGTACCCGATAATCCTGCATTAATGACGGTGGCGTCAAAACCTTTTTTTCGAAGCTGCTGCTCGGTAACGGCGGCGTAGGTTTCAGATTGGTTAACCTCATAACCAAACGTATGCGAATCCCCTAATACAAGTACCCTTATTTCTCCAGGTCTCTTTGCATAAGAAATAACTGAATCATTTCTGAATCCCTGTTCATTTGTTTTGAAATGAAATACTCCATCAACACTACGATGAGTAAACTCCATATTAGGCCTCATTCTTCTCAAATGAAACTGGCCATACCATCGGTCGGTGAAATAGCGTGGAAACAACACAATCTTATCCTGGTAT
>CAIRNW010000271.1 GCA_903879995.1 uncultured Bacteroidota bacterium | reverse complement strand
GGTCGCCGCCTCACCGACGGCTGCGCCGACGACGGCCGGCGCGCAGCAGAAGGAGGAGATCCTGCCGCCGCCGCCGACGCCACCGCCGACGCAGACGGCGAGCAAGAGGCCTCGCCGCGCCGCCGCGGCCGAGGTGGAGGGGTCGCCGACTATCATGGCGCCCGCCGCCCCGTCGCCGCGGCTGCACGCTCCGCCGCTTCGAGCTGCGCCGGTGGTGGAGCCCGCTCGGCCTGAGAAGCGGGCGAGGCCGCCGACGCCGCCGCTGCCGCGGCCGGTGCCGCTGCCCTGCACCGCGCTGCCGCCGCCCAGCGCTGACGCCAGGGCGCCGCGAGAAGGATGGGTTCATTGGGCGGTAAAGGTTTGGTTGAGGCGTAAAGGTAGGTTTTTTTGGGGAAAAGGGAAGGGCGGGAGATGCGTGGGGCCTCCAGTTTTTAGCGAGGCGGAGTGGTTAAAGACTTTCTTATTGAACTCGGACCTAAATTTTCTTCGGTTGGTCATACCTGCTTTTTTGAACGAAGTTAGAAAAAATTTACTGCCCTAATTTTTAGAGTGCCATCACGCTTTGCTGAGCTAGCTTCGATTTTTTGAACGAATGGTTCAAAAAAATAGGTGAATATATATTTATTTTTACATGTTTAATAAATTGAATTTTAAATTTTTAATAGGGGAAATACTAATTCCCTTAATTTTTTTTCGCAATTTTCAAGTAATATCTATATTCGTCAAAAAAAATATGATATCGTTTGAGAAAGCTAAAGGACTTCTCCAGGAACATCTTGGAGAGTGTTCAGATTTGGTGATACCAACATTAGGTATGCAATCCAAAATACGCGTATACCTGGATAGAGGGGCAATACTCTTTAAAAATTCTAGAGATAATGTTCACGAAATTGACCAAGCAAAATGGGATGCAGTTTATCGGAGAAGAGAACAGCTCACCCCAGCCTTGAAAAACAGCACAAGCCAGTATGGGAATCCAATTTGGAGTACTATGCCAGGTTACTTAAACTACATTACCGCCCCATATATACCAGCAATAATGCGTTTTTTAGAAGATCCTGAAAATCATATTGTAGAACAAATCAATATTAACCCTACTTCTCCAGATCCAAGGGTAAATAATCAACTATTCCTGGATAAAGATGATATTTTTAAGGTTGCGTATGTAAATTTATTAAGAAGGTAAATGAAGACGAAAATTGACTACTTTTCATTTGGTATAGTATTTGTCCTTTTATTGTTACTGTTGCCACTATTGATAAAAAAGTATATTCTGTTGTTCTTCGGAACAAATGAGCTACAAAGTTACTACGAAGTGGTCAGTGCAATTACTTCAGGAATCGCTGTAATTATTGCCTTTATCTCAATAAGAGAGCAAAAAAACGATTCCGCTCGACAAAATGAAAGACTAGATTATTCTACCAAGGTAGAAGCTCTTACACAAGTCATTGAAATTCGGAAATTTCTCTTCGATAAAACAGGTCGTGTAACAGATAAGGATATTGAAGAATTGGCAGATCTTACCAGAACCTTGCACGATTTATCTATGAAAATGATTGAAAATAGTAAAGATAATGAGCGACTAAAATGAGAGCCTTTTTGCCCCCTCAATGATTTCCCTCGCAATAAGTCTAATATGTAGTAGTATATTTTTGATGATGGGTGACTCATTACTAAGTTATTTTTAAAATCAAATTTTAAAATTCAATAATATGAAAATTTACAGAGGAAACTCAAAATATGGAACCCCTATCCTCACAATTGACGGGAAATATATTCGAAAGGGGAATAGCTCCAGTGGTGAAATTATCGCACGCATTGATGGAAATGTCATAAGAAGGGGCTCATCTCTAAATGAAGTTTTAGTAGCGGTTGATGGAAATAGTATAAGAAGAGGATATAGCGGCCCAATTATTGCAACCGTTGAGGGAGATCGGGTAAGATTAGGCCAGTCCTCAACTGCCGAAATTATTGCAACCGTTGAGGGAGGAAGAATGTCTGCTGCCGCCGCTGCCGCATTTTTAATAATGATGTGATTGTCCCTTAGATGGTCTAGTTTTTCCGTACAAAACTCTCTTCATTTTGCGCGCGTGTCATCAATCACCAAAGGTGACGAAGAACCACTTTTGGTGATTAGTCACACATAAAGTGTCTTTTTCGATCATATAGTGTGGCTATACTGCCTCAAAAGGGCTTTGAGCGGGTAAAAATGGCTCTTTTTTCAGCCCTCGCTACACCCTCGCAGAAAGTCTATTGGGTGCCTCATTTTTTATCCCGGAACAGCTCTTGGACTTCTGTACATTTTCGGCTATCTTTGGAAATAGCCTGATACATTTTGTGTTGGTTACCACCCAAAATGACTACTCGGGCTAAATTTTGTTTTTTTTGCCTGTTTACGCAACAACGCCGAAATGAATTGGACACTATACCACGCTAAATATCAAGCATTTGAGTTGACGCAGCGATTTGCGTCGAAGGTAACAAGCGCCGGATTCAGCGATGCCGACAATCTCGACAAAATAACGGCATCCCTTTCTGATGCCCAGGTAGATTTGAATCCACACCAGGTAGATGCTGCCTTATTTGCCCTGCGTTCACCACTTTCACAAGGTGTAATATTGGCAGACGAAGTTGGCTTGGGTAAAACGATAGAAGCTGGTATTATCATTTCTCAGCGATGGGCAGAGCGTAAGCGTAAAATACTGATTATCGCCCCTGCAAACCTGAGAAAGCAGTGGAGCCAAGAATTAGCAGACAAGTTTTTCCTACCCTCTATCATTTTAGAGAAAAAGTCTTTTGATGAAGCTATCAACGTTCGAGACAACCCGTTTCACCAAGAGGATAAAATTCTGATTTGCTCCTTCCAATTTATCCGGTCAAAAGCTGGTTTAGTCAGTCGTATAGGTTGGGATTTGGTCGTCATTGACGAAGCCCACCGCCTCCGTAATGTTTACCGGAAAGATAACAAAATTGGCAATGCCATTAAGGAAGCCCTGTATAATCGCCCCAAAATCCTCCTTACAGCTACCCCACTCCAAAATAGCCTTCTCGAACTCTACGGGCTAATCAGTCTAGTCGATGACTATATGTTCGGCGATTTGAAAAGTTTTAAACAACAATACAGCCGAATAACCTCCGACGAACAATTCATAGAACTCAAACAAAGAATTGCTCCAATATGCAAACGTACCCTACGCTCACAAGTGAAAGAATACGTTCGTTACACTGAGCGCGTCTGTATAACACATGGTTTTGAGTCAGCCGACGACGAGCATGAGTTGTACATGAAGGTGTCGGAATATCTCCGAAAGCCGACACTATACGGCTTACCTGCAAGTCAGCGATCATTGATGACACTGATTCTTCGAAAGCTACTTGCCTCCTCAACTTTTGCCATTGCAGAAACGCTCAAAGGGCTTACTAAAAAACTAGAAACCATTTTGGAGCGCCATGAGGAATCTCCACATGAGCTTACTAATGGAATTTGGGAACAGGATTATGAGGCTTTCCAAGAGATAGGCGAAGAATGGGGTGAAGACTTGGAAGAAGGTCAGGATGAAATGGATGAAAAACAATATACCCCCCAAGAACTGGAGGAAATCCGCCTGGAATTGGCAGAATTGAAAGAATTTTACGCACTCGCGAAAAGTATTGAGAGAAATTCCAAAGGCGAAAACCTGGTTATAGCCTTAAACAAAGGCTTCGAGAAAATGCGGGAGCTCGGTGGACCCGAAAAAGCCGTGATTTTCACGGAGAGCATGAGGACGCAACAATACATCAAAGAAATTTTGGAAGAAAGTGGCTTCAAAGATAAAATTGTCCTCTTTAACGGCTCAAATAATGACTCGGAATCAACCCGTATTTACCAGTACTGGCTTGAAAAACATAAAGGAAGCGATCGAATCTCCGGAAGCCGTTCCGCCGATATCCGTGCTGCTTTGACAGAGTATTTTAAGGAGGATGCTCAAATCCTCATTGCTACCGAAGCGGCTGCCGAGGGTATCAACCTACAATTTTGTTCGATGGTAGTCAACTACGATATGCCCTGGAACCCACAGCGTATCGAACAACGGATTGGCCGATGCCACCGATATGGTCAGCGCTTCAACGTGGTGGTCATCAACTTTCTCAACGAGCGAAACGCAGCCGATGTGCGGGTGTACAACCTACTCGATGAAAAACTGAAAATCTTCAACGGCGTATTTGGTGCCAGTGATGAGGTGCTCGGCATCATCGAAAGCGGCGTTGACTTCGAAAAACGAATCGTCAGCATCTACCAGAACTGCCGTACAGAGGCCGAAATCCAGGCTGCTTTTGACCAACTTCAGGCAGAACTGAAAGAGGTCATTGACGAACAATTGGAAAAGACGAACCAGCAATTGCTCGCTAACTTCGACGAGGAGGTGCTGCGCAAAATCAAATCGGAAAGCATGAAGAGACTGTCCGATTTTGAAAAAAAATTCTGGGATTTTAGTAAGTTCACCCTTTCGCCCTACGCCGAGTTCATTGAAGAACATACGTTCGTGCTAAAGTCCAAACCTCCCTTTGCACCCCATGTACATCTTGGCAAGTACCGCTTTCTTCCACATCATTTGTCCGCCGACCAATTTCCGCCGGATGCTCAATTATACCGCTTCAGACATCCGTTGGCGCAAGCCCTGTTCGACTACTATCGGGAAGCCCCGGTTTCCTTTGCCATAATCACCTTTGATGGGAGTACGGTCTTGTCTAATCATGCCATACTTGGCCCATTTCTGGGCGCTTCGGGTTGGCTCCAGGTGGCATTCCTCCAAATCGAATCATTCGAAACGGAGCAATGCCTTCTATTTTCAGGCATGACTACCGAGGGCATAGTACTCGATGAAGATCAATGCCGGCGACTGTTTTCGCTCCCTGGCATTTCATCGCATTCCATTAATTTGCCCAATACGGAGGTACGGATTGCCCTGCAACAAATCATCGAAAACGCGAGCGGAGAAGCTATCCGCATCAATATGGAGCGCAATGCTCGCCTGCTCAACGACGAAGCACAAAAACTGGAACAATGGGCAGAAGACAAGATATACGCTGCTGAATTTGAAATCAAAGAAACCAAGAAACGTATCAGCGAACTGAAACGGGCGCTCCGCAACTCAACCTCCCCACAGGAAACCCTCCAACTCCAAAAGGAAATGCTGGAAGCATCCAAGCGACAGACCAATCTGCGCCGCCAGATTTTCGAAGTGGAAGATGACATCAACAAGCAGCGGGACGAAATGATTGAAAAATTGAAAACCCAGAACCAAATCAGAACAGAGTCCAAGACACTTTTTCTGGTTGAATGGCAATTAAAATAAAACCTGTACGAAATTATGACTAAACTTTATGGTCAGGATTATCAATCATACTGCGACCTGGTTTCTGAGATTAGAATAAAACTCAATCTCAAAAACAACCTTGAGGTTGACAGCTTTTTCAACCATAACTATTGGAAAATCAAAGACTATAACTGATTTACATGAATCCGAACTACGAAAAGCTCCTCCGCAAACTCCATGAACTCTTCATGCTCGACCAGGAAGACCTCGACTTCGGTATCTACCGAATTATGAACTTCCGGCGAGACGAAATCAAACAGTTCCTGGATCGGGACCTGCTCTCGCAGGTGCGGGCCGAACTCGCTACCTCCGGCAACGTAGACCGTCAGGCAAGCCAGCGCAAGCTCGATGCCGCTATCAAGCAGGCTCAGGAACTAGGCGTAGATCCGGAGACGACCCAAAAAGTCAAAGACCTCCGGGCAGAACTTGCCCAGGCCGGCAATGCCGAAGCGCTCGAAAACGAAGTCTTCTCGCAACTCTACAACTTCTTCAGCCGCTACTACGAGGGAGGCGATTTTGTGTCGCTGCGCCGGTATAAAAAGGACGTATACGCCATTCCCTATGAGGGCGAAGAGGTGAAACTCCATTGGGCGAACGCAGACCAGTACTACGTCAAGTCTTCCGAATATTTCAAAAAATACCGCTTCACATTACCGGATGGTAAGGCAGTGGAGTTCACCCTGCGGGATGCCAGCACCGAACAGCTCAACAACAAAAGCATCGGCAATACCGAGCGCCGCTTCCGGCTCGTGGAAGAAGCGCCCTTGGAGGTGGACGGCAACACCCTCCGTATCTACTTCAACTACCTGCCCGTGGACAAAAGCCTGAAACGGGAAGCCCTCAACAAGGAAGCCCACGACCGTCTCGTGCCGCTCCTGCCCACCGCCTTCGTGCATGCGCTGGCGCCGCCGCCCGGCAAGAGCAACCACAAAACCCTGCTCGAAAAGCACCTCAACCACTACACCGCCCGCCATGCCTTCGACTATTTCATTCACAAAGACCTAGGCGGCTTCCTGAATCGGGAACTCGATTTTTTTATCAAAAACGAACTGCTCGACATAGACGAAATAGATACGCAGGCGGATGCACAGCAACACATGGCGAGCCAGTTCGCCAAAATCGTGGCGCTGAAAAAAATAGCCCGCAAAATCATCGCCTTCCTCGCCTCACTCGAAGACTTCCAGCGCAGCCTCTGGCTAAAGAAAAAATTCGTCACCGAGACACAGTACTGCCTAACGCTCGATCGGGTGCCTGCCGAACTATATCCCGAAATAGCAGCCAACGAGCGCCAGGTGGACGAATGGGTAGCCCTTTTCAAAATAGACGAAATCGGGCAGGACGTCGACGACGGTTTTTTCCAGAAAACAACCTACTCCCGGCCGCTAACCGTACAGTTTCTCGAAGAAAATCCGCACCTCGTGCTCGACACGGCGCACTTCGACGCCGGCTTCAAAATGCGATTGCTCGCCCACCTGCCTAATCTCGACGAACAGACTGATGGGCTGCTGCTGCACAGCGACAATTTCCAGGCGCTCGCTTTCCTGCAGGAGCGGTACAGGGAGCAGGTGAAGTGTGTTTATATTGACCCGCCGTATAATACGGGGGAAGAAGATTTTCCCTATAAAGACGATTTTCAGCATTCAAGTTGGATGTCAATGATGCATGATAGGTTATTGACGATCAAATATTTGCTCTCGGAAAAAGGGATGCTTTCAATTCAAATTGGTGATGATGAGAATGCGAACCTTAGAGTATTAATTGATGAATCGTATCTATTTAGAAAAAATTCAGTAGTTGTCCGACGTGGAATAAAGAATGTGCAAGCCCAATTCAACGATATTGATAGACTTTCACTTGGGCATGACATCATTCATGTTCTTACAAAAACAAATACTCGAATTCCTCATTTACATCAAAATTTAGAAGAAGAAAAACAAGGTAAATGGGATACTTTTTGGAGAGGAACTGATAGAAAAACAATGAGATATCCATTGTTTGGATATGAGCCAAATACGGGCCAATGGCGATGGGAAAATAATAGAGCAACCAGAGCTATAGAGAATTATCTATACTTCCTTCAACATGAGAGTGCATTGAAGAGTTTAGACGATTGGTATATTGAGAATCTTCAAAGTGGCGCTGATTTAGATTTTGTTAGATTAAATGATGAAAACGTTGTACAGTATTATGTCCCTCCACAATCGACTAAATTAATCAGCGATAACTGGTTAGATATTCCAGTAGCAGGTAGATTTACTGAGTTTCCTCATGAAAAATCCATTGAATTGCTTCATAGAGTAATCAATTGGAATTGCTCAAATATCGACACCATCCTCGACTACTTCGCTGGCTCCGGCACCACCGCCCATGCCGTTCTCAACCTAAACCGGGAAGACGACGGCAGACGCAAATACATCCTCGTAGAGCAGGGCGAGTATTTCGACACCGTGCTGCTGCCCCGCATCAAGAAGGTGGTGTACAGCAAGGACTGGAAAAACGGCGCTCCGCAAAGCCGGGACACGGGCGTGAGTCACTGCCTGAAATACCTCCGCCTCGAAAGCTACGAGGATACGCTGCACAACCTCACACTGGAGCGCAGCCCGGCGCAGCAGTTGGCGCTCGATGCCTCGCCTGGCTTCCGGGAGAGTTATCTACTGCAATATGCTTTCGCTACCGAGAGCCGCACCTCCCTCGCCGGTGCGGATGCCTTTATCAATCCCTTCGACAAGCGCTTGCGCCTACTCCGCCAAAATGAAGAGCGGGACGTAGTGGTGGACGTGGTGGAGACCTTCAACTACCTGCTCGGCGTTGTGGTAGAGAGTACCTATATCGCCGACGGCTTTCAGGTGGTCATCGGCAAGCTGCTTCCCGATACCGCAGGCAGGGAGTTAAGCGTGCTCATCGTCTGGCGCAACTGTCATGAGAAATCGGCAGAAGACCTGAATGCCTTTTTCGACCGGCAGAAGTTCAGCCCCCGCGACCAGGAGTTCGACCGCATCTACGTCAACGGCGACCACACGCTGCAAAACGTGCTGGACGCCGACCATGGGCCGAAGGTAGTGCTCATAGAGGGGGAGTTCCGACGACGGATGTTCGGGGAGCCCTAAAACAGCCTTAAAGTAAAACAGCTCGAAATCTCTTACTATCAAAAAACAAAATCATGACCGTCGGAACAAAATGGTATAAATGCGACCTTCACTTGCACACACCTGCAAGCAAATGCTTCAGAGACCAGGCCGTCACCCCGGAACAATGGGTACAAGCAGCGCTGGGCAAGGGATTGGACTGCGTGGCCGTTACCGACCACAACACGGGGGAGTGGATTGATAAGATTAAGAAAGCTGCCGAAGGCACTGGACTTGTGGTTTTTCCGGGTGTAGAGTTGACTTGTAGCGAAGCAAAGGTGCATTTGCTGGTTTTGTTCGGTACGGACAAGGGGCGTCAAGAAGTGGAGGACTTCATTTTGAAGACGGATATTGATCGTAACAAATTTGGAGAACAGGACGCCCATTCTCCCAAAAGCGCGAATGAAGTCTTTAAACTTGCGCTTGAGCGAAAGGCCATTTGTATCCCTGCACATATTGATGAGTTTAATGGGATTTCAGAGATAGCGAATGCTCCGAGGGAAAAGTTACTGAATACTCCAGACTTAATGGCGGTTCAAGTCGTACACGAGCTTATGATTAAACCCATAAAAGAGTATGACTCAGCCAGAATTTCAAACCTCGAATTTTTGAATCGTTACTATGGCTTGTCAGAGCAAAAAATCCAGGAGAAAAAATGGAAAGTAACGGTTGAGCGAATGAAAGATTGGAGGCAGTCCGTGCTACAGGCACAGCAAAGAAGTAAAGCAATTCTGACCTTTTCTGATAACCCACATGCCCAAGGTGATTCGCAGCATGGTCTTTGGGGTATCGGCACTCGCTATACTTGGATTAAGATGGATCGAAGCCCTTGTCTGGAAGGTTTAAGGCAAGCGCTTCTACTGCATAAGTTCAGGATCAAGAATG
>CAIRNW010000270.1 GCA_903879995.1 uncultured Bacteroidota bacterium | reverse complement strand
CAGCAAACAGTGTTCCTTGAGAATTTAACACCCACTGCTTCCAACTGGCTCCAGCCATGAGTTCAACCTTATCAGAGAAGCCACCCATATCAGAAATATTCAGCTGTGTTTCAGCAGAGTAAAAATCAGTTTTGTCAAGAAATAATGCCCCACCCTTGCTGATTGGTGTTGTTTTGATACGATTCATTGCATCGGTGAATGCTTTAGTTCCAGGTTGTAGACGAGTTGCGTCGGCAGAGGACCTGGCAACTTGATGCAGTGTAAAGTCACTTGCCTGCACCCCATTCAAACGACGACCCTCAGAGAAAGTACCAATGTAAAGAGGGAACCAGCTACTACTTGGACTGGCAGTTTCATTTAAGAAAGCTCCCAATGCAGTAGCGTTATAAGATTTACCGGCATTTTCCTGTGTGGTGTATCCACGTATAAACCAGTTCTTATGACGCAACTCTAATTTATGCTGACCCATGCTTAAATTCTTTAATGAATAGCGATCAGCACCTGTGTAAACTGTTGTACCAGCACCAATGAAGCTGTTCAACGAGAGTTCTAGTTTGTCGTTGAACTTATAATGAATTCCCCCATTGAAACGAACGTTCAAGGTGTTATAATCTACCAATTGTTGCTCCTCATAACCCGTACGAGAAACGGTAGCACCTCCAAAATAATTATTCTTCAATCCATTGTAGAAGGGGAACATTTGATCAATCAATGGCTTTAATTGAGGGCTATTGATTGCACCTAATACTGGAGCCGGGAAAAAAGGAAATGCATAAAATCCTTGGCGTTGTGCTTCAGTTGGATAACGAGGATTTCCAATGGCGCCATAATACGCATTAAGTAGAGACACCACATCAAGTGCACCACCTGTTGCACCCAGAATACCTCCACGGATTGAACCTTGTACAAAATTTGCAAAAGCATTCATATTGGCAGCTGTCTCATCGCCATAGATGTTGATACCATTGAAATCAGAATTATTAGTTCTGTTACCAGGTACAACAGCACTGAGGATACCAATTTGAGCCTTATTGCGATAATCTTCAGCTTCCCAATCTGAACCTTTTACCAAAGAAGCAGCTAATTTGATAGCTAATTTGTTCTTATAAGCTTTAGCCCAGCGGAAAGACCAGTCATAAAAAGGAGCAGCAGCACGCTGTTTTTGATCTACGTGCATCATACCTTGTTTGATATTGTAACTAAACCCTTGGTATTTGAAAGGATTCTTGGTATTGATTAAAACAGTTCCATTCATACCACCAGATCCATACAAGGCGGAAGAAGCACCAGACAAAACCTCTACGCTTTCCACATCCAAATCAGAAGGTCCAACCATGCTACCCACGGCAAAATTCAGACCAGGCGCTTGGTTATCCATTCCATCCATCAACTGGTTTAAACGTGTATTACCGCTGCTGACAAATCCACGAGTAGTAACAGTACGGAAAGTTAAACTCGCTGTATGAACATCCACTCCTTTCAGGTTACCAATAGCCTCATAAAAATTAGGCGCGGCAACATTACGAAGTGCCGTAGAACTTAAACGTTCTACCGTTACAGGAGATTCCAATAAACGGGTAGGTGTTCTGGTAGCAGACACCACAACCTCTTGTCCCAATGACTCATTTACTTTAAGTTCAATGGATAAATCTGCCATGGAGTTAACACTAACTTCCTGATCAGAAAATCCAATAGAACTAAATACAAGCGTTACGGGAAGCTTGGAAACTGACAGGGAAAATTGTCCATCAGCATTCGTATAGGTTCCTTGTGATGTACCCTTAACTACTACTGAAACAGCAGGAACAGCTTCTTTCGATGCCTGATTTCGCACCGAACCTTTTACTGTAACTTGTTGAGCATAAGCAGAAAAGGAAATTAATAGCACCGCAAGTGAAGAAGCTAAGAAATTGTAGCTTTTTCTCATAAATCGGAATTTTGGTTTAAAATAGAACGGAAAAGTACGCATTGTGGGGGGACTATAAAAATTTAATTTTTAAGGGCTAAGGATAAGTTGTTGAAATCTCAAACTGACTGGTTTAGCGTACTTTACAGCAGTCCTATTACTTTCGAACCATGTCCACCTACCAATTCAAAAATCAAACTGGATTTTACAGGGGTAAGGTACGGGATGTGTACAGTATCGGAGATGATTTACTAGTGATGGTTGCCTCCGACCGTATCTCGGCTTTTGATGTTATTCTACCCCGCCCCATACCCTTTAAGGGACAGGTTTTAAATCAAATTGCCAGCCATATGCTGGAAGCAACAAGAGACATTTGTCCAAATTGGCTGATTGCTACACCCACCCCCACCGTTTCTGTTGGAAAAAAATGTACTCCTTTTAAAATTGAAATGGTAGTGAGAGGATACCTTACCGGACACGCTTGGAGAACCTACCGATCTGGACAAAGAATGCTTTGCGGGGTTCAAATGCCTGATGGGCTGCATGAAAACGATCCATTCGAAACACCCATCATTACCCCTTCCACCAAAGCATCAGAGGGACATGATGAGGACATAGACGCAAGTGCAATTGTAGCGAGTGGCTTAGCAACACAGGAAGAGTGGAACAAATTAGCTAGCCTGGCACTTCAATTGTTTGAACGAGGTGCTAAAATTGCTGCTGAAAGAGGACTAATCCTAGTGGACACAAAGTATGAATTTGGAAAAATCGGAAATGAGATTTATCTGATGGATGAAGTTCATACACCTGACAGCTCCCGCTATTTTTTTGAAGCAGGTTACAAAGAAAGACAAGTTAAGGGCGAACGACAACCGCAGCTAAGCAAAGAGTTTGTGCGGGAATGGTTGATTGCAAATAATTTCATGGGTAAAGAGGGACAGGTAGTTCCCCCAATGGATGATCAATGGGTGGATACAATTTCCAAACGCTATATTGAACTATACGAAAAGGTAATTGGCAAAACTTTCATGCCAGTTATATTGTCGGAGGAAGAAATTTTTAAGTTGACCGAATCAGCATTGCAGCAAATCGTTTAATACTTTTTTTCAACTGGAACCCGCAGCGCCTCCAACCTGTCCTTAGCCTTGTTGAAAATATGCTGTCCTTTATCCTTCCCTTTTCGGTTCTTTTTTCTATCCTCTTCAGGTAAATGAATAGTTTCAAGACAGACCGCTGAGCAGCACCCCTTCATAGTGGCAGCACAGGAATCGCACTGTATAAAAAGTAAATGACAACCCTCGTTTTTGCAATTGGTATGAGAATCCGCCGGGGCCCCACATTGGTGACAATGGGCAATAATATCCTCCGTGATTCGCTCGCCCAACCTTTCATCAAAAACAAAATTCTTGCCAATGAACAAACTAGGAAGATTACGCTCCTTCACCTTTCTTGCATAATTGATTACACCGCCCTCCAAGTGATACACATTCGAAAATCCTTCATGCAATAGAAAAGCGGAGGCCTTTTCACATCGGATACCTCCTGTGCAATACATCAGAATAGTAGCCTCTTTTTTGTCTTTTAGTAAGTCAGCTGCCATTGGAAGCTGCTCACGAAACGTATTGGAAGGAATTTCAATTGCGTTTTTAAAATGTCCCACTTCATACTCATAGTAGTTTCGCATATCTACTATAATGGTAGTTGGGTCCTGCGCCATTTGATTGAACTGTTCAGGTGTAGCATACTTGCCTTTACGCTGCATACTAAAAGTTGGATCATCAATTCCGTCCGCTACAATCTTATCCCTCACTTTGATGTCCAGGACAAAAAATGATTTTCCATCGTCATGTACAGCTATGTTCAGCCGAACACCTTGCAAAGGTGGTAGTGAATCCAAATAAGAACGAAGTGCAGTTAATTGGTGCGTTGGAATGCTAATCTGCGCATTAATACCCTCCGAGGCCACATAAATTCTTCCTAAAACGCCCAGTTCATGTAATGATTGATAGAGATGGTTTCGGAATTCTTGTGGGGAATCAATTTGAAAATACTGATAGAAAGAAATAGTAGTCCGAGGAGTTGGATCTTGAATTAATCTCTCTTTAAGCTCCCGACGTGAAATTCGGTTGTGCAATGAAGCCATAACATGAATTTTAGTTCGACTAGAACCCCAATTGCAGGTTGGGCAAAATTCTAAATCAATACAAAGATAAGAAAGTAAAAAACTAAAATCCTTTTACCCCTATCCGAAATCCAGTTAAACGAATACCGGATGGTTGATAACCCACGACATAGTCTATTCGAATCTGCTTTAATAAATTATCGACTCCAAAAAACCACTCCCAATGATTACGCGTTGACGAAACATAACAAGCGTTTAAACCAACTACCAAATAAGGCTTAAGTTTATTGAGGAGTGGAATTTTATTAGTGAGAAATCCTTTTAAATTATACTCAAGATGTCCTAATGAGTAAAAGCGTTCAGTGTGACTAAGCTTATATAGAGAGAGTAATTGAAAACTATTTAAATACTCATTAGCAAGCTGTGAAGCATTTCCATTAAAATGTATAAAATCGGCAAGCGGCACAACTTGATTATTCAAAAAACCACCTACAGCAAACCGGTAACGCAGTTGGCCCTTTAGTTTTAAGTTAAAATTATCCGATATGCCAAAGCGCCATTTGGTGAACCGCGCATCATTACCCGCGAACGAGCCAAGGGTTTGACTCACTTGCAAACTTAAAATGGGTTTATCACTACCTATATTGATTATACGCTCCGGTAGTTTTATGTAGCGAGCACCTGGCTGCCAACGTAATGTCAAACTCATATCGGCAACCTGATGCCTTGCAATATTTTGAGCAACTAATTCGATTGGATAATTGGGCGTGTAGGCTCGATTGGGTTTATCAATCCACGTATAATCCGTTCGATTATCGATTGCAGTGCGGTCCTCAAACCGAATTCCCCATTGAAGCGATAGTCCCGCCCCCAAGCCTTTTGAATAAGTAAGTCTGTATGCACGCGCCTCATATGACTTGATTCGGTTCGATTCATAAAGAAGTGAAGAAAAGGAATTCCCTTTATCAGTGATTGGACTCTGCCCATTGAACTGCAAAACCTGACGTCCCAACCCTAACGTAATTGAACTCCGCAATTGCGTACCGAATACATAGGAAAAAGTAGCATACGGGTTGAAATGTTGATTACCAAGTCCATTTCTAAAAATCAGATTACCGTTTAGTTGTTTACGCGAGCCAGTACTATCCCATTTGTATTGCCAACTAAATTGCGGCTGAAGCACAAGTCCTTCTGCTGGATTAAAAGAAATTTGGTCAATCACTGAATTGATCGATAAATCAAACTTGTCTCTTTTCGAATAGATAGTTTGTCCCGTAAGCACTAAACGCGGCAGGCTGAATTTATTTCGAATTCTATTTAAGGAGTCCAGATAAACCGGATCCCGGCGTCGTTGTTCTAAACTATCTTTTTTATTATAGTCAACCAACTCCTCAGCTGTAAGAGGAAGTGGTCGAACTTGATTCCAATATTCCATCGATCGACGGTTGGAACTATCTGCATACCGAATTAAAAAACGGTCAAAATATTTTTTAGTCCAAGCCGGCTTTGTCACATATTCAGAATAAACATTTAAAAAACTGCCATAAACATCGAATCCAAATTTTTTAGCGGCAGGATATAAAACTTGACTGGACAACCTCCACTCCCCACCTTCCTGTTCTTTATAAAGTTGAACCAACTTTAAGGTGTCCACCAATTCAAGTTGCTGCGACCGAACTAATGTGAGGTCCACAGAGTATAATTGCCAGTCCTCCTGGACAATCGTGATTTCCCCTGCAAATACAGGTTCACTTTTTCTTTTTGGGATAACCTGAATTCTGCTGTGTACTTTATTATTTTCCACAAAAGAACCCAACAGCTTGAAGCGATAATATAAAAAAGTAGAGGCCGATAAAGGAGAAATAAACCCCCTTGGATTGAGGCGAGTTCCCGGTAAAACAATATTTTGATATAACGAATACTGATCCGGTACTGCCAGCCCAAACCCATCACTATCCCCGCTTACTTTGGAAGATATAACCTCAACCTTCTTTTCCTGCCCACTTTTTTGTGCGTAACGAGAAATGGTTTCCGATAAATAAAGAAACTTTTTTTTACTGGTATCTCCATCTTCAAAGTCAACTTTCTGAGACAAGAAACGGGTTGGGAAGTCTCGTAACCGAAGTTGACCTTTTGAGTACACCAAGCAAGAAAATTCTTGTGAACGTTGTTGGTTAACTTTCTGCTGTTTTATCATTTCACGAATCAGGCGATATGCGGGATCTTCTTTATTAGAAATAATTACATCCGGGAGCATCAGCTCCTGTTTTTGTAAAACAAAATCTAATTGTACCCGTTCATTTCCTACAGTTATTGTCTGCTCCTGTTTTGCAAAGCCAACATACTGACAAATAATTCTATACTTACCTGGAGCCAGGTTTAATTCAAAATAGCCATCAGCATTGGCGGAAATTCCTTGCTTAGAACCTTGTACCCATATGGAAGCAAATGCCAGCGAATGACCATCTGCATCCATTACCCTTCCTGTTACAGGAGTTGCGTTTGCCTCAAAAAAATTAATTACAAGAAATAGCAGAAAAACAAACCTACCAATCACTCCATTTTAGATTTAGAAATGCGAAGATAGCAACCTGCCAAGGCAGCTACCCCTCCTAAAAGTGCGCCCAAAATCCCAGTAAGTAAAATCAAAGCAGCGGAGGACCCCTGTAAGGGAAAAAGAACTGCAACTTGCTTTGACAATAAACTACCATTTTGCCAATCAATCCACCAGGACAGTCCTCCCCAGGCAAGGAGCATGCCTAAAAATCCTGCAGCAAATGCTTTGGCAGGTGTTTGATGAACTACTGCAGCTAGAAGTGCTGCAAGGGGAACAAATCCCCACCATGGAGACAATGCCCATAGGGATACTGCAATTCCTCCCAGCATTGTTAGCAATACAGATAAAAAAAACTTCATATAGAATATTAAGATTTATTAAAGCGCAAAATCCACTTGACTTTTTCATTCGTACGGTCATTATCCCGCATATACCAACATCGATTATACTCTCCTTTCTCCCAAACCGAAATATTATTGTCATAAAACCGGCTGCCGGGATTACCACTCTGACCACCCGGAAAAACTCCATATGCCTCTATTCCATCTACCATATGAACAATCATACGCCAACTAGGTCCATGACTATGTTTAATTGCATTAACAATGTTACCATAACCACCAACGGCAAGTCCTTTTCGGGCAAATGCAGGAAGTGCATCTTTAAGTAAATGGTATACACTTGGATTCATAAATCGACTCCAAGCTAATTTATCCTCAGCTTCCTTTGCCTCTAAAACAAGTGCAGCTTTTTTGAACGAAGCTGTTACAATCATCGAGAGCGTCTCTTTTTGTGGGGTATTGATATCATCTGCAAACTGATAAACTGTATCCTTAAGTAACCATTCGACTGTAGTTTGCTCTGTGGGCCATGGAGCCATTGGGTTGGTACGGCTGATTTCGTCCCTCCAAATCGAAGCTTGCACAGTGTCCCAAAAACACTGAAAAACAGTTTGGCCTTTTGAATCTGGAGAAGCCTTCAAATCCCAATTACGTAAAATTTCCAGATACGCTCGCTCCTTTGCTTCAAGCTGTGTCTCTTGAATTGTAGCAAGTAAAATTGGACGAACGTCCTCCGCAGAGACATTAAAATAATCGGCATGTAACTCCATCATGTCTTTTGGAGTTATTGCAGACATCGTAGCTAGTTTCTTATCAATTCTAACTCCTCGGGCGGTAATATAACTTCCAGGAATAAAATATGGGTACGTGCCATCCGCAGCGCGTTGATTGGCGCTCTGCAAATAGCCCCGCTCCGGATTGATTGCGTGAGGATTTTCTTGTTGAGGAATATACCCTTGCCACAAATAACTACTATCCTCTCCAGGCATTACATAAAGCCCTTGCCCCTCCCATCTTGCAGGAAAGCGACCTTGCTGCCAAATTGCAATATCACCCGTTCTAGATGCAAAAATAAAATTCTGCCCGGGGCAAGTGAAAGTGCTAATCGCTTCTTCATAGTCTGTATAATTGCGCGCCTTGTTGAGCTTATAAAAAGTCAACCCCTCATTACTTGGGTCGTGAGCAGCCCAACGAACGGCAAGATTTCGATCAGCTGAGGCAGCATTGGAAAACCGACTATCAAACTGGACGGGGCCAAATACCGTATACGCAACCGTATCGAATACGGAGAGACTATCTTTTATTTTTATTTCTTCAATTCGCATTTTTGTTGGCACCCATTCCCCATTGAACCAATAAGCAGTGCGGGTCTGGTCCTTGAATTTAATTTCGTAATAATCTTTTACGTCTCGTTGGGAGTTGGTAACACCCCAAGCAATACTATCGTTGAACCCAATTACAACAAATGGAGAACCAGGAAGAGAAACACCGTATGCATTGTGCGTAGGTGTCTTTAACTGGATTTCAAACCAGATTGACGGTAATGATAACTCCAAGTGAGGATCATTTGCCAAAATTGGAAATCCACTTTGCGTTTTGCTACCCGCTACTACCCAATTATTACTTCCATTGCCGGGGTCTGGACGATCTAAAGACTGAGCTACAACGGTAGCCTTATTATTAAAGTATAATGAATCTGCATTGGTTGGTTTGACGGGAATTACAGCAGGCTTTGGAAATTCGGTTCCAATTGGGACAATTGGCAACAAAGAGTCAGGTACTTGCGGATAGAGTTGTTGCAATTGATCCGGCATAAAAATTGATTTTGCATTTGTATTTGCCAAATCGTTTTCCGTGCCTGAGGACAACATTTTAGACATCATCTTTAGCAGAAGTGCTGTTTTTAAATTGCTCCACTTTTCAGGCTTACATTGTAATAGTTTATATTCAATTGGAAGCGCTGCCTCCGTTAACTGATCAATGTAAGAATTGACACCAGCCGTGTAAGCATCAAAAAATGTACGAAACTGTGAATCTGCTTCAATTTCCTTCAGTGCATTTTCAGCCGCATAGACCATTCCCAATCTTCGCTGCTCTTTATCAAAATTGATGGCTTTACTTCCAGCCAGTTCACTGGCACGACCTGCCGCAGCCCTGGTTTGCAGATCAATTTGAAATAAACGAAAACGAGCATGCAGATAGCCCTGTACAAAATAGAGGTCTTGTTCATTTTCTGCAAATACATGCGGCACTAAACGATCATCAAAATAAACTTCAACAGGTCCCTGTACTCCCTTCATATTCAGAGAGCCGCCAAAATCTTGTTCAATAGGTTCTGCGTTCTGCCAGAATCCATATTGGGGGCTAAAAAAGGAACCAACGGGTGGAACCTTTCCTAATGGACGATCCAGTACAGCTACTAAAGCTATTGTAATAGCCGTGCTGCATAAAAAAGGAACAATGCGCATAACAGGTGTTTGGAACTGTAAGGTAAGAAAGATTCAGCTTTCCTTTCCTGACAACATGGGTACAAAAGAGAACTGCTCAAAACGCTCCACACGTAATGTATTATTCTCTTCATTGGTGACACGGCACATCTGCTGTGTGTCGCCCTCACCTACAGGGAGAACCATGACCCCTCCCGGTTTTAATTGGTTCACCAACTTGGGGGGAATGTGGGGAGCAGCAGCTGTGATTAAGATTTTATCAAATGGAGCGAATGTGGGAAGACCTTCAAACCCATCGCCATAAAAAAATTTGATTCCCGGCTGTTGTTGTAGCCATTTAAATTGCTTGTTGGCATCGAAGAGTTTTCGTTGTCTTTCAATGGTATAAACTTGCACCCCTAAGGATGCCAGCACCACAGCCTGATAGGCACTCCCTGTTCCCACCTCTAATACCTTGTCAAAGCGTTTTACGTCTAATAACTGGGTTTGATACGCTACCGTATAAGGATGAGAAATGGTCTGCCCTTCTCCAATCGGAAATGCCCTATTCTCATAGGCAATGTCATCAAAAGCTGAATCGAGAAAATAATGACGGGGGATTTGCCCGATGGCGTCCAGTACCTGCTCGCTAGAGATCCCATGAGAACGAAGCTGGTCAACTAATTTTTTTCGTAAGCCTTGATGGCGGTGTTTATCCTCCGTGGGTCTCATAGATTCAATGCTTCCCGATAATTTTTAATTCGTTGCTGCAAATGCTTTTTTATTTCCTCAAACTGACTAGCCTCCTTCAAATTCTCACGAACACTGAAATAAAATTTAATTTTTGGCTCCGTACCACTTGGACGTGCTGAGATTACAGAGCTATCCGCCAACACAAACTGCAACACATTAGAACGAGGCAATGTTAATGACCAAGACTGGCCATTGGTGAGGTCTTTGCCTACCTGCGCTTCGTAATCGAGCACTTGAATTACAGCACTACCTGCGATTGTAGTAGGTGGATTTGTTCTAAACCCATTCATCATAGCAGCAATCTCTTGCTGTCCCTCTTTTCCTTTACGAGTAATGGACAACAACTCCTCCAAATAAAATCCGTGATGAACAGATAGGTCAATCAACTTTTGATACAAACTTCTTCCCTTTGATTTTTCATAAGCAGCCATTTCGCATAAAAGCGCAACAGCACTTACTCCATCCTTGTCGCGTATTTTATCACCAATCATCAACCCAAAACTTTCCTCGCCACCAATAATATAATTTTCACTCAACTCTTTTTCCCTAATTAGATCGGCAATCCATTTGAATCCTGTTAATACCCGATAACAGGATACTCCATTTTCTTTGGCAACTACATCAATTAACGGAGTGGTGACAATAGTAGTAATCACCATATCATTTGGCTTAGCGATTCCTTTTTCCTTTCGCGCTTCCAATAAGTAATTAAAAGCCAATACGGCAGTCTGATTGCCATTTAATAACACCCAATTACCCGCTGTGTCCTTTACCCCAATAGCTAAACGATCTGCATCAGGATCAGTGCCACATAGAATATCTGCATCTATCTGTTGTGCTAAATTTAATCCTAGGTGCATGGCTTCACTCTCTTCTGGGTTAGGATATGCAACAGTTGGGAAATTTCCATTGGGCTCCTCCTGCTCTTTTACAAGATGAATATTTGTAAACCCAAACTCCTTTAACACTTTAGGGACTAACCGAATTCCAGATCCATGGATTGGAGTATATACAATTTTGAGATCTCGATAGCGCGCCACAATTTCCGGATAAACGCTTAATGATTTTACCATTTGTGTGTAGCGTTCATCCATCTCCTTACCCAGTGAAGAAATTAAATGCTCGCCACCCGTCCATTTCACCTGACTAACCCCTTCAATTTTTTCCACCTCTTTTATAACATTTTTATCATGCGGTGCCACCAGCTGTGACCCATCGTTCCAATAGGCTTTGTAGCCATTATATTCTTTGGGGTTATGCGAAGCGGTACACACTACTCCCCCTTGACAACCCAATTCACGAATGGCAAAGGATAATTCAGGCGTTGGTCGTAAATCTTCAAATAAGTAAACATATATTCCATTTGCAGCAAATACCTGAGCGGTAGTATCAGCAAAAAAACGACTGTTATTACGACTATCATGTGCAATAGCTACCCGAATATCCCCACTAAATACTTGCTTTAAATAATTAGCAAAACCTTGTGTGGCCATTCCTACAGTATACTTATTCATCCGGTTGGTGCCAACGCCCATTAAACCCCTCAATCCTCCTGTGCCGAATTCTAAATTTCTATAGAAAGAATCCTCCAGCTCCTTTTGATTATGAGCAAATAACTGCCGAATCGCTTCTTTGGTTACCTCATCGTACTCACCTTGTAACCACAGGTTAGCTTTTTCTTGCACAATGTGATCCATATACTTGATTTTGAAAGGATAAAGTTACCGAAATTTGGCGTGTAAATTTGTACCACTGCCACTACAAAAACACATAAGCATTTTCTCTAAATATGTTTTGATTCATATTCTATTACTCCACTCAACCCTCTCCTTTTCACAACTGATTTCCACAGACACCACGAGCTTAGCAAAAGAACGTCTTCAGAAAAACAGAATCAAATGGGTAGCCGCAGGTAATATAGGAGGCTATGGCGGTGCTATGATAGGATTGTATTCAGCCTGGTATCGCAATTATCCGCAAAGTAAATTTCACAGCTTCAATGACTGGAGAGAATGGAAACAAGTTGATAAAGTTGGGCATCTGTATGGGGCCTATATCGAAAGTGTTGGAAGCATGGAGCTGTGGAGATGGGCCGGGATGGATCGAAAAAAAAGAATTTGGATTGGGGGGCTCAGTGGGGCTGCCTACCAAACTATTATTGAAGTATTGGATGGTTTCAGTAAGGATTGGGGCTGGAGTTGGGGAGACTTTGCAGCAAACATAACTGGAAGCGGCTTACTCATTGGACAAGAATTAGCTTGGGATGAACAAAGAATCCGTATAAAATTTTCCTATCATCCCCTTTCCTATAACGATCCACAAGTGCAAGAAAGAAGTAATCAACTCTTTGGAAGTAATCAATCCAACCGTTTTTTAAAAGATTATAATGGACAGACCTATTGGGCCAGTATTTCTGTAGCCTCCTTTTTGCAAAATTCAAAGTGGCCAAAATGGCTGAATATAGCTGTCGGGTATGGTGCAGAGGGCCTTTTGGGAGGCCGCGAAAATAGGGCCAGCACTCCGGTTGGTGGTGTTGTATTTGACAGAAGGGATATCCCGAGAGTTAGACAATGGTATCTTGCCCCAGATATTGACTGGAAAAAAATACACACCAATCGGGCAGGTTTACGGTTTCTTTTTACAGTCTTAAATGCGTTCAAGTTTCCTGCACCAGCCCTTGAGTTCTCTGCTGGAAAGGTTCGCCTTCATCCAATCTATTTCTGATTTGAATTGTAGTAATTTAGCAAGTGTATGACAGCACTGCAATTTATAGAACCGCTACTTTTTATAGTAGTTACCCTGGTTGCAATCACCATGGTAACCAAACGTGGAAAAATAATCCTAAAAACAATACAACTGGGTCGAAGCGAAGAGGTAAAAGGACCAAAAATGGAGCGTTGGAAAAATGTG
>CAIRNW010000269.1 GCA_903879995.1 uncultured Bacteroidota bacterium | reverse complement strand
CAAGGGGTCAAAAAGGCCCTTTTTTTCCCACACTGTGCCTTTTTTCGGTCATCTAAGGCAGTTAGACTCCCTTAAAAAGCCTTCGTGTGGACAAAAAATGACTCTTTTTTCCCACCTCGCTGACCCCTCGCAACAAGTCTATTATAAAACATACCCCCTGTGCGAAAGGTAAGCCTGGGAAAGATATACCTTCTAAAAGGGTCTACGGAAGTAAAAAAACAATTGCGTGATAATCCTATATTTGTATGGTAGTTTTGTCGGGGCAACTGGATTCGAATGATACCATTTGTTGGTATTTGTGTTCGTCCGATGCAGATCACCGGGCACAGCACAGGGAAACCCTTCCTGCAGTATAGCCACGTCCACCCAAAAGAAAAGGAAACGCGCTTTGCTGGCTGGGTACGGGGTAGGATGGGTAAGTTGGTTTTCCGGGCAGAGGTTTGGTGGTTTGGGGACTTTTTTTTAGCTTGGCAACTTGCGGGCAAAGAGGTGCCTTGAGGTGAACCTAGCAAAGGTTTTCTTTGGTTGCCCGTTGCATGTATCTGCTTGCCAAACCCCTCGACTCAGTCCTATTTTGAGAGTATTCCATAAACCTGTTTGGAGTGTTTCTTCCCTGGCGATAAAATCAAAAAAGCAGGAAGAGGCGACGCTTACCCGATGGTTCAATGTTCTGGATAGGCGACAAAAAGTCGCCCTCCATCCCTTGCCGTTTACCTATTCATGCAACAATACTGTATAATCACTAAAAATATGAAGAAAATATTTCATTTGCTTGGTCATACTTTTTATTATGCCAAATGGAAAGACAGGAGTGGTGAGCAAAAATACCCACATGCCCGTATCTTCCCTAAAAACACGTACGCACCCTGGCTAGGGGATGAACCTTTCCAAGCGTTATATTCTAAAATTTCCCAATCTCATACGCTGGTAGATCAGTACAGGTGTTACGAACTGTGGTCTGTCGCCCATAATACAAAACGCCTGAGGTGATATTATCGAGGTAGGTGTATGGAGAGGTGGTACAGGTGCCATATTAGCCAAGGCTGCTGGAGGGCAAACTACTGTTTACCTTTGCGATACCTTCGAAGGAGTCGTAAAAGCAGGTATAAACGATACGAAATACAAAGGAGGCGAGCACGCCGATACAACAATGGAAAGCGTTGAACAGCTCATGAAACAGCTAAATATAACGAATACCGTGGTTGTGAAGGGGATTTTCCCTGAAGAAGGGTCTCAAAAAGTACATTCGGAAAAATTCAAAATTTGTCATATCGATGTAGATGTATATGATTCCGCCAAAGATATTTTCAGTTGGGTCTGGCCCAGGCTCGTTACGGGTGGAGTAGTCATTTTCGATGATTACGGATTCGCTGCTTGCGAGGGTATCACCTATCTGGTAAATGAAATAATGGATTCCCTCCCAAATGCTGCTTTCTTCTATAATATCAATGGTCATGGAATAATCGTAAAAACAGCTTGATCGCATCTTCCACGCCACACTGTTGTGCGGTGGCCCTTCTATCTTTTCACGTTTTACGTTTGAAGCTACCTATGCCCTCAAAAAAGTGGACCACGATTATTTTGGGGAGTAGCTTTTCCTTTTGGGTGGTTACGGGGTATGGGGAGGGGACAGCAATACTTTGTTAGCGGTTCGGCTTTTCACTTCTTTCTATTATTTCTGTAATAAATTGGTTGTATTCGTCACGCGTTGGAAGTTCAAAGTCTGTAAATAACACTCGTCTGTTTACTAAAACCTTTTCGTTGATCTTCGGATTAAAGCCTTCCTTTTGTATATCTTTCCAATAAACACCAATGCCACGTTTTTGCCAATTCGGTAATTCGTTAAAGTTAATTCCATATTGGAATAAAAGTTTGTTTTTGTCTGCGGTACTCATATCTTTAATTTTTGAAGTGGCTTCGCTTTGCGAAAAATTGTCCTGTCTTAGACGCCAATAGCAATGAGCATTCAAGGCGTTTCTATGCGCATCTTCATTTCTCCACCTAAAATAATCTTCTACAAGTTGTCTGTTTGGAAGTTCGGAGAGTCTGCAATCGAAAGTACCCATGTCACCAAGTAGGGAAGAAAATT
>CAIRNW010000268.1 GCA_903879995.1 uncultured Bacteroidota bacterium | reverse complement strand
TAATTTCATCGTGCATCAAAAAATAAAGCGTTACAAAAAAGCAGTTTTCCATTCTCCCAGAAATTTCTAAAAAGAATATTGTCTGCAAAAAAGCTAATATTTCCACGTCCTAAGGGCAACTGTCCAACTACTAAGCCCTCATTTAATCTTGGCTGAAGACGACTACCCACAAACCCTGCCAGCGCCCCGCCTTGTTGAATTTGCCCAACATTCCACCCATTCCCCGCTTTCATTAACTCAAAAATGGTGCCATCTGTTTTCAAGGAATAATAAAAGCCTGGATAACCAAACGACAACGGATGAGAGGCATCAAGTGCCACTCGCCAAATAGAACCAGTGGTGATTGAACTTATTTCGTCCCTCTCTCTATTTTTAAATAATCCTGGTACCGCGGATTTATCTTGCTCACTTTCCTCTTTGCGGAGCGTTACGCCCAAATCCAGCTTTGCAAGCTGGGCAGTAGTTTCTCCAAGTAAAATCAATCGCCCCCCTCCCTGGATCCATTTCTGAACACTTTCAAAAGATTCCTTACTTTCTAAAAATCGATATCGTCCTTCTGCCAATACCAAAACATCAAATGAAGCAAGATCAGCAGCTGAAAATGAATTTAAATTCAATAATGTAATTGGATAATTTAGCTGACGTTCAAAAAAATGCCATATCTCACCTACACTGAGACTATAGGTTCCGTCACCGGTCAAAAGCGCTACACGAGGTGCCTTGAGGGGATGCACTTTATCACTACCAAAATCTGAGCCTTGCTGAACGAGCCCAGAGGAAAGTGGAGCCAAACTAATAGCCTGTTCACTGGCCCAAACTCTGACTTTATCAAAGAATTGACTCCCCCATCGTTCGTTTGATGTTTTTAAGATCAAAACAGTGCCCGGGGCAAATTTCTTTCCCTCCGTAACAAAACTATCTTCTGCATAGCGGAGTTTAACACCAGCTTGAAGTAAATAAGCTGCAAATGATGCCGAAGCTGGACTGTTCCAGGGTAATGCATATCCGTATGTAGTGGCAGGAATAGTCACAGCAGATGAGACCCAGTTAGCACCTTGAGTAATTTTCTCCTTCACCGCATATGCTTGCAAACCATATGCATAGGGCAAGGACCATGCAGTAATATCATAGGTGGCAGAATCTGCCAATTGTGTACGAGGTTCAAACAATACCTGTACCAAAGCTGCATTAGTTTGTGCCGTGTTGATAACTACATCAGCGGTAGTTGTATTAAATGCTTCCTCCTTTGCAGTAGCATAATTATAACCTTTAGCTGAAGTGTTTATTCCCATCTTATACTCAATACCATGAGCATCCAGTAAAGCCAATAGTTTTTGTAAGTAGACCGTTCGGTTAGGGTCAGCCTTCAAGACAAAAGATTTATAAACGCCCATCCCTTTAGTACGTGCATTTTCAAAAAATGCAGCAAACTCTTGTACAAGCTTTTGCTGTTGACGGGCACTTACTTCGATTGTGCTTAGCGAAGTAGTAACATGATGTATGAGTCTAGCATACAAGGTCAGTGTATCACCATCTTCATTCATGATCCCTAATCCTGCTCTGATTCCACCTTGCTCATAAGTCATTCCAATAGATCCATTATAGACTGGATACGTGTCTCCGTAGGACGGATAAAGTAAATCAAAACGCTCACGCGTAAAATAAAGCCATCCGTTTTGATCGAAATAACGAGCATGATTTGCCCCAATATCTTGTTGGAATTTACGCTGCCAGGGCGTAATAATTTCGTGATAGGGCTCAGCAGCCGGCGCAAAATAATAGGGCTCGTTAAAGCCTTGTTCATGTAAATCTACATGCACATGCGGCATCCAACTACGGTAAAGTTGAATTCGCTGCTGACTTTCGATCTGTGTAAGCCAGGCCCAGTCTCTGTTCAAATCAAAATAATAGTGGTTGGATCGCCCCCCAGGCCAAGGCTCCTGATGTTCGCGCGACAGCGGGTTAGCATTAAACTTTTTCCCAACAACAGATTGATACCAGTTTACATAACGATCTCTTCCATCTGGATTTAAACAAGGATCAATCAAAACAACTGTATTTGTTAACCAAGAAGCACAACCTGATCCATCTCGTAGTAACTCATAGACGGTAAGCATAGCAGCCTCAGTTGAGGAAGCTTCGTTGCCATGTACATTATAGCTCAACCAAACAATCGCTGGAATTTTTTGTAGCTGCGCTGTGCTAAATACAAGCGAACCATTGGTAAGTGCTAAGTTGGTTTTTCTTATATCCTCCAGCCGATTTAGATTATCAGGAGAGGAGATTGCCAAAAAGAGTAAGGGCCTATCCTCTTGTGTACGACCGTACATGCGCAGTTGTACCTGAATAGGCTTAGTTGAGGCTACATATTCCAAGTACCGTTGTACCAAATGGTGCGGCGTATGCCTGCTTCCCAACGGATAACCCAAAAAATCACTCGGGGATTTCAATTGAGCATTAGCTCCTATAAAAAGGAGCAGTACCAGGAAGCAAGACAGGATATACTTTTTCATAGAGAAAAATTAGACAAGCAAGTTAAGGTTTGTTTCGCTTTCCGTAGTTTAGCTTTTTAATGCTTTCCTATGAAAAAACATTTCTTTTTCTGTGTTGCAATGCTAAGCTGGATGGCCAGCGTTGGGCAAACATTACAACAGCTGGGTATCGATCCCTTTTCCTATAAAATTGAGAAGAAGTTAGTGGCCTCTAAAGGAGCTGTTGCCTCAGCACATCCCTTAGCCAGCTTAGTGGGAGCCGCTATACTAAAGGAGGGAGGAAATGCATTTGACGCTGCCATTGCCACACAACTGGCACTAGCCGTGGTTTACCCCCAACGCAGGGAATCTGGGTGGTGGTGGATTTTTGGTGGGGCAGTTGAGCAATGGAAAACAAGTAGCAATAGACTACAGAGAAAAAGCACCTGCTGCCGCACACAGAGATCTTTACATTGAAAGCAATGGAGAAGCCAACACAGAAAAAAGCCAATTAGGCCATCTAGCGGCGGGTGTGCCGGGTACTGTAGCTGGTCTTTTTGCTAGTTACACGTATGCGAAACTTCCATTTGATAAACTGATCAGTCCCGCCATTGAATTGGCGGAGGTTGGTTTCAGCATAACTGCTGCAGAGGCTAGAGGACTAAACGCCATCCAAGCAGATTTAAAAAAATACAATACCCAGACTCCAGTCTTTGTCAAGGAGCAAGGATGGAAAGAGGGAGATACTTTGCGTCAACCGCAATTAGCTGCCACACTAAAAAGAATTAAAGCCAAAGGAAAAGCAGGATTTTATGAGGGGGAAACCGCTCAATTTATTGTTGATGAGATGAAACGGGGCAAAGGAATTATTACGTTGGAAGATTTAAAAAAATATGAAGCAGCGCCCCGAACCCCGCACCGATTTACTTACAAAGATTTTGTTATTGTGAGCATGCCGATGCCAAGCAGTGGAGGCTTATTGCTCAACCAAATGATGAAGATGGTAGAGGATAGAAATTTAAAATCAATGGGTTTTCATTCGGTGGCTTCCGTTCAACTCATGACAGAAGTAATGCGAAGAGCCTATGCCGATCGTGCAGAATTTATGGGAGATGCTGACTTTTATCCCGTACCCGTCAGAGAATTAGTGGCTCCCAATTATTTAATATCAAGAATGAAGGATTACAATCCGGAGGGTGCCACTGACAGCAAACAAATCAAGCCCGGTAAACCATTACCAAAAGAAAGCGAGGAAACAACCCACTTGAGTGTAATGGATGAACAAGGAAATGCTGTGGCTGTAACCACTACGTTGAATAATTCATATGGCAGCCGAACTGTTATTGGTGGAGCGGGATTTTTTATTAATGACGAAATGGACGATTTCAGTGTTCGCCCTGGTGTACCTAACATGTATGGAGCGCTGGGCGGGGAAGCTAATTCAATTCAACCTGGCAAAAGGATGTTAAGCTCCATGACACCTACCTTGGTTACTAAAAATGGAAAACCCTACATCGTAGTAGGAACGCCCGGCGGGACCACAATCCCTAATCAAGTTTTTCAGACACTGATCAACCTGTTGGAATTTGAACTTAGCGCTGAGGATGCGGTTTATAAGCCAAAATTTCATCACCAATGGCTCCCTGACGAATTAGTAACAGAAAAAGGGTTTCCCGAAGAAGTCAAAATAAAAATGAAAGCCATGGGATATCCCATGGGAAAAGAAAGAAGCGGTATTGGACGAACCGAACTAATTCGCATTTTACCGGACGGAAAATTAGAAGTAGTCGCCGATAAAAGAGGCGACGATAGCGTAGCAGGATTTTAACCTTATTTCAGTTTAAACGACTCCAGAAACTTGGTATTGAAATCACCACTTCTGAAGCGTTCGTCCTGCATTAATTGTAAATGAAACGGGATAGTTGTTTTAACCCCTTCAATTACATATTCACTCAAAGCACGATACATGGTTTGAATGGCTTCTTGTCGAGTTTGTGCCACCGTAATCAATTTTCCAATCATGGAATCGTAATAAGGTGGTATAACATACCCAGCGTAAACATGACTATCCACACGAACGCCGTGTCCACCGGGCTGATGACAAACTGTAATTTTTCCGGGAGAGGGTCTAAAATCATTATAAGGATCCTCCGCATTGATTCGACACTCGATTGAATGCATTTGAGGAAAATAGTCTTTCCCCGATATACGGTGTCCTGCCGCAATCAAAATTTGCTCTTTGATTA
>CAIRNW010000267.1 GCA_903879995.1 uncultured Bacteroidota bacterium | reverse complement strand
TGGCTTTTTGTAGATGAAATCCAAATTGATTAATTATCAATACTTTATGTTTTAATTAAAAAAGTAACGACTCCCTAAAACTTAATAAATTATTTTTGTAAGTAAACAATCCCCATGTCAGAAAACCCAGCCTCCCTGAATTTTGCAGACAGTTTTGAAAGAGTCCCTACAAAAGTTGTAGAAAATGCAGCAGCGGGTTCAGTTTGGGTTGCAAGACAAATAGCATCTCTTATTCGTGCTAAACAAAAAAAGAAAGAAAAACTAGTGCTGGGGCTTGCCACTGGGTCGACGCCAAAATCGCTGTACGCAGAACTAGTTAGGCTTCACCGAGAGGAGGGATTAAGTTTCAAAAATGTTGTAACATTCAATCTTGATGAATATTACCCCATAGAGAGAGATGCTTTACAAAGCTATTATCGCTTCATGCATCAACAGTTGTTTGATCATATAGACATTAGCCCAAAGAATATAAATATCCCAAATGGAGAAATTGAGAAGGATAAAATAAAGGAACACTGTAGCGAATACGAAAAGAAAATTGATGCTGCAGGCGGTATTGATTTACAGATCTTGGGGATAGGTAATAACGGACATATTGGTTTTAACGAACCAGGATCTGGTCTACATTCCAAGACGCGATTAATTAATTTAGATAATTCCACCAGGCTGGCAAATTCATATGAATTTGCCAATATAGCAGAGGTGCCCAGACTTGCCCTTACCATGGGCATTCAGAGTATACTTCGATCCAAGAAAATTATTTTAATGGCTTGGGGATCTGGCAAAGCGCCAGTCATTAAAAAAGCGGTAGAGGAAGAAATGACTGAATCACTTCCTGCTTCGCTACTGCAAGTGCATGACGATGTACAATTTGTAATTGATCAAGATGCAGCTACTGAACTAACGCGATTTAAATCCCCCTGGTTGACGGGTGAATGTGAGTGGACACCTCGTCTAATAAAAAAAGCTGTGGTTAACATGGCTTTAAAACTGAATAAACCAGTATTAAGTCTCACTAATAGCGATTACAATGAATTTGGATTAGGCGACTTATTGGTTGAGAAAGGAGATGCCTACGAAGTAAATCTGCAAGTCTATTACATGCTCCGGGATACTTTGACTGGTTGGCCAGCAGGTAAACCCAATGCACATATTCCCGCACATCCAGAACGATCTACACCATGGCCTAAAAGAGTGGTTATTTTTTCCCCCCACCCCGACGATGATATAATTAGCATGGGAGGGACTTTTCAACGACTACACGACCAAGGCAATGAAGTGCATGTTGCGTACCAAACCAGTGGTAATATTGCGGTCACTGACGAATTTGTAACCCGCTATTTAGACTTTGCGATAGGATTTGAAACTGTGCTGGGAAGTCCCACCAGAAAATCATTAGATTTTGTAAAAGATGCAAGGAAATTTCTATCTCGAAAAAAATCTAATCAGACAGATACACCCTCCATCAGAAAAATAAAGGCCTTGATAAGACAAGGGGAGGCAAAGGCCACTTGTCGATATGTAGGAATCCAAGAAAGTAATGTTCATTTTCAGCAATTGCCTTTTTACGAAACGGGAACTATTCAAAAAAAGCCTGCAGGTGAAAAAGATATCAAGCAAACGATGGATTTATTGCGCTCGATAAAACCCCATCAGGTCTATTGCGCAGGTGATTTTGCCGATCCGCATGGTACTCATAAAGTTTGCTTCACAGTAGTTGTTGAGGCCTTAAAACGACTCAAGGCTTTACAAGAGCCTTGGATTGAGGATTGCTGGCTTTGGCTTTATAAAGGAGCCTGGCAGGAGTGGAACATTGAGGACATTGAAATGGCTGTTCCAATGAGTCCAGACCAGGTAATGAAAAAACGATATGGAATTTTCATTCACCAATCCCAAAAAGATATGGTTCCTTTTCAAGGCGCTGATTCAAGGGAATTTTGGCAAAGAGCGGAGGAGAGAAATGCACATACCGCCTCTTTATACGCTGACCTTGGCCTTACACACTATGCTGCAGTGGAGGCCTTTGTACGCTATCCTTATTGATTTTTGTACTATATTTGCCCCCCTTTCAGCTATTAATGGCTGAAACACGGATGGCCCCGTAGCTCAACTGAATAGAGCATTTGACTACGGATCAAAAGGTTTCAGGTTTGAATCCTGACGGGGTCACAAAGCCCTCAAAACAAAGTTTTGGGGGCTTTTTCATTTGGGGCGTGGCAAGCTTGCCTACCAAAGCATCCAAGTGAAAAAACCGGGAGCCAAAGGCGTGGAAAATCATCAAGAAAATAACCAAAAAAAACCCCCGGATTTCCGGGGGTTCAATAATTTGTTACTTTGAAAGTTTGTAAAAAGCTCGAAGCGAATAGGCGTTCAACTGATACTTGGTATCCGCAGATAAATTTGCAGCATATTCTTTATCCAAGTTACTGCCAATGCTACTTTGATACTCAAAGCCCATTGAGAAGCGGCTATTAAAGGCACAAAGTAAACCTCCAGCAGCAGACACATTTACCCGCTGGAAATTCTCAGTCATTAAGGAGCGAGTGCTGGCATCAGGTCTGGCTGTTGCATTTATTAAATATGAAAATTGTGGCCCCGCATAAAAGCTAAACGGTGATTTGTTGAAAGAATATTTAGCCTGTAGCGGAATTGTAAAAAAGCTAAACTCATCTTGCATTTCCATCTCCCCAACTTTATGCGCTCTTCCTAAACCATTATAAAAGAATCCAGAGCGCGCCGATAAACCTCCGATTATTTTTTTATCAGCAAAAAAACCAAATGAAAAGCGAGAAGTAGTTTCACTAGAATGGCTGTAATAGCCGCCCACGTGGGCACTGGATAGATTAATACCTCCACCTAGCTCAATATTTATTCCTTTAGATTTCTTTTGCGCAAAGGCCGGTAATTGAACCAAGAACGATGCAGTGAGAGAAATCAGGAATGCAAACAGATAGTGTTTCATAATTAGCAGTTATTAGGTAAATAATATTTGAAAGCAAATTAAGCTTAAAAAAACAACCTACAAAACAAAGCAGTGATTAAAAACAAGGCTTCTCAAATAGTTATCAAGGAAATAAGGAAGGAGTGAAGCTCATATTTGCGTACCCATGTCACTACTAAAAAACAAAATTGCTATTGTTACTGGAGCAGCCTCCGGGATAGGAAAAGCAATTGTGGAAGCACTATTAAAGGAGGATTGTAGCGTAATTGCTGCGGATCATCACCAAGAACGGCTAGCCCTATTAGCCAAAAGTATCCACCCCTATCCTACTCCACAACTACACACCTGCTTAACAGATGTATCCAATGAAGACCAGATTGAACATATGATTTCAACGGCGCTTAAGCAATTTGGTGGATTACATATCCTAATTAACAACGCTGGTATTATGGATCACTTTGAAACAGTAGGAGATATCAGTAATCTACAATGGGAAAAAATTTTAAAAACGAACCTGGAAGGGCCCATGAAAGCAATGAGAAGTGCCTGTAGAATATTCTTAAAACAAGGGGGCGGTGTGATTCTAAATATAGCATCCGTAGGAGGACTTTTTGGCTGTAGAGCTGGAGCTGCCTATACAACCAGTAAATACGGTTTAATTGGCCTTACAAAAAACACAGGATATTTTTATGCTAAAGACGGAATCCGTTGTAATGCAATTGCCCCTGGTGCAGTAACTACCCATATTCTGGAGGGATTTGACTTAGATTCCCTGTCCACTAAAACAAAGGAAAGAATTATGAGTGGCACACAAACTAACCCACGATATGGCGAACCCGCAGAAGTAGCAAATGCAGCCGTATTCCTGGTGTCAGAAAAAAGTAGTTTTATAAACGGAGCAGTACTGACTGTAGATGGAGGCTGGACAGCCTATTAACAAGTATTATTTTATCAATTCAATCACCTGTTTCAAAAGTGCAGAAGACAATAACTTCTCATTGATAAAATATTCTCGCGTGCGGCCATCAAAATCAGATTTTTCCGAAAACACAAAACGCTCGCGTGTTCCGGCAATAATCAACCACTTATCATTTACAGCATTAATTAATTCACTTCGTGTGCGCCTGCGAATGGGTTCATTTTTCATCGCTACCCCAGACAACTTATTGACCGCTTCTACATTGATACGTTTCCCCTTTAATGATTGCTCATACAAGTATAGAATCAATTGTCGTTCCATTTGATTTAAAATACCAACACGGTCTGCAAGAGGCATTTGAGCAGGCAAGGAAGCAGAACGGGACAATTCATCAGTGACAGCATTTAAACGTTTTTTTCGAGTTAAATATGCTACTGAAACAACAGTCCCAATCAACAGTACTAACAGTAGAGCGTACCCAACATGGGTATCCAGTAAATTGGAAATTGCATTCTTTTTGGAAGTGCTAAATAATGGGGCGTTACGCTCTTCAAAGTCATCTTTTGAAACGGCAATGCTGTCAAAAGAATTAACCGCAACCTCACCAAAATAAATATACCCCGCTGTATAAAAGAAAAGATCCGGAACTCTATTCCGAAAAAATTTACGATACTGCGGGAGTTTATCTTCTTTACAATAAAGGAGTCGGTTGTTTTTAAAGTCAGTAAAATAGATAGACTCAGGCGACTCCACAACTAATAAACCCCAAGGCAGATGAACGGTATAATGCCAGCCATAATTAAGAATATCTCCGAGTACTGTCCACCGCTTGGTAGAAAGATCCAATACACTTAATGATGCATTGTATTGCGCTTTGAAAGCAAGCACACTATCAGAAACAGATTGATTGATAAGATGCTGCACACCTGCATAAAAAAGTTTATTCTCTGCATCCACCCAGTAAAAAGACGGCGCAAAGGCCGTATTCATGTCCTCTATTTTTTTTGCTTCATTAAAATCACCCTTCCAATAAACTCCAGATGGCTTTTGACAAAAAATTGAGGGGCGTTCTTCTTGCAAGGGTACCACATCCCACTCACGGGAATAAAAATTATATTGCTTTAACGTACCATTCGTTTTCCAAAAACCATACCCGCCCAAAGAGAAAACAGCAGTGTCGATTGAAAAAGTAGCCGCACAAAAATTATTGCCAGCATATATTGTGGAATCAACTCGTTTAGCATCTATAATTCCAGGGCTTACCTCATATAGTTCAAATAACTGACCGGTACCATCAATTCCAAGATATAAATGGGTACTGGTTTTGATAAGATACTGTTTATTATCAGCATAGCTTCTACTCACAACACTTGGAAACAAATTAGTAAGCTCGGGAGAGAAAACCTGATTGACCGAAGTTTTTGCACTGTATAACTTATGAAGTAGGGCTGATTCAATTGGCTGTGCCAATGACTGCAAGTGGGTGTAACAAAAGCAACAAAAGAGTATTAAAGTTCGCACTTGATTAATTCTGTATAAGAACTAAATTAGATAAAATATCCAGCTTATATGTCACTTAACCTCCAAACATTTAGAGCCGCCAATGTAGACAGAGCTATTAATGGGTTCAACTGTTATCAAAATCAACCACTCACCTACTGGACAACCGCCCTGGCAGGAGAAGTGGGAGAATTATGCAATATGATCAAAAAACTTCAACGGGTAGAAAACGGAGGTATTGATGGGGGAAGCAGCTATAAAGCCAGTGACATTACCAAAAAAATGCTACAGGAAGAAATTGGTGGTATAGCCATCTACCTGGATTTACTAGCTTCTTTATTAGATATTGAGCTAGAGGAGGCGATACAATCAACATTCAATAACAAATCAGAACAATTGAATTTCACTCAACGCATTTGAGAAAAGGTCCCTACCCTGCTTATCCTTTCATAAGAAAATGGTAAAGCCCGCTTAAACCGTTCATACGTAGCCGGGGCAACATTTTGAGTATTAAAGGGGACAAACTGAACGAAGCTTTTATTGGATCCCTCAGTTCGTCCATACTTATAATCATAGGTGAACCAACCATCAGATTGAAGTTGAACTCCATCTAATTCCACATTGGGTACAGCAATAAAAAAAGCATCCTTAGCGCTTTTATCGGCGTTTGGTTTTGTCTTAGCCTGGATTTTTAATAATTGCCTGAGCGCCAAATAGGCTTCTTTTGCCGTCTCAACAGCTGGATCAACAAGCGTTACATTTTTTGCCAATACCTTCCGATAACGGTAGTCACCAGCCTCTTGATAATTGTAGAGCTCATCTAATACTTGTGCAATGGTATCACGCATATATGGATAATGAGTGCAGCCAAGTATTAATGTATTCAAAGGTGACCGGTATTGTTCCAGCTTCATTTTTTCCAATAAACTAACCAAATGATACCTGACATAATTAACCGGATCGTTCAATTGCATTTCAGTACAATTCCCTTTTTCATCATACTCACAAAGCAAACTATTACCGGCGCGCAAAAAACCATAAACAGCAGAAAGAGAAGTATCGATTCTATACTGTGGGTTTGTCAGGGATGGTCCTTTGTATTCGGAACGTACCTTGTTAACCTGATCCGCCAAAAAACTCCAATCTCTGTCTATACTTTCTGCCAATCCATAACCACCCTGGCTAACAATGGACAAATCAGTAATACCAGCAGCGGCTGCCATGCGCTCAAGGGTCTTAGGGTAACCTGCTGAAGCCACGGTACCTACTGTAGCAAAAACTCCAATAGTGCCTCTTTGCTTTTGTTGAAACTCAAGTGCAGCCTTGCACCCCGCATCAATTACTCCTACCACTGGTATTCCTTGGCCCACTGATTTTTTAATTTCAGGTAATGCATAAGCAGTAGCTGTATTACAGGCTACTACAATCATTTTGGCGGTCAACTTTGGATAGAATTGAAATACTTCCTTTGTTTGTTTAGCATAAAGAGTATCTGTTGAAAGGAAACGCATACATCGTAGTATTTGTTCCTTCAGGAAAAGAGTTTTACCGGCTGAAGCGTAATTTCCATAGGGCATATTTGCTTGATCAGCCAAATAATGGAAATACTCTCCCTTAAAATCTGGAATTCCATCGGACTTTTGTTCTCCAGTTTTATTGTTGAATACATCAAGGGAAAGCATAGCCTCTAAAACAGTTAAACCACCTGTGCCTGAATCAAATACTCCAATAGGCTGTTGCTGCGCAAAACCAAACACAGGAAGTTGAAAGGCGGCCATCATACAGATCAGGTGTATATACTTTCTCATACTGGAAAGTTAGGATATATTTGATATTTTTAATTTATGCGAATTGAGTTGTGGTCCTTTGGCAAAGCACATGAATCCTACGTTAAGTCAGGGATTGAAGAATTTACCAAACGATTAAACCATTACTTTAAAACCGAATGGATCTTGATCCCCACTCCAAAAAACACGGGGATGCTAAGTGAATTAGACCTTAAAAAAAAGGAAGGAGCAATAATACTTGATTGGCTGGAGCCAGACGACTATCTGGTTTTATTAGATGAAAGAGGAAAAAATATTACCTCCATCGAATTGGCAACCTTTCTCCAAAAAAAAGCAGATATAGGAACCAAGAAATTAGTTTTTTTAATTGGAGGCGCATTTGGCGTTGATCCTACTGTGCAACAAAGAGCTCAATTTACCTGGAGCTTATCGAAGCTAGTATTTCCCCATCAACTAGTAAGGCTTTTGCTTGCCGAGCAATTATACCGGGCTGGAACTATTTTGAAAAACGAAAAGTATCATCACTCCTAAATGAATACAACCACCCTTTTACTACTCCTTACTACAGCCATTTCCATTTTAGCAAATAATAGCGCCTCACTCAAGGAGAAAATGTTGTTCAAACCATTTCGAATTAATAAAAATCTTGAATGGCATCGCTTTTTCAGCAGTGGATTTATACACGCCGATTGGGAGCATCTAATTTTTAACATGCTTTCTCTTTACTTATTTGGTACAATTGTTGAGCATGCCTTTCAATCAGCTATTTATTTTGCAAAAAACGGAACATTCTTCTTTATACTACTTTACATCACTTCCATTCCAATTTCCCTACTCTACACATACTTTCGAAATAAGTCAAAATCAAATTATGCAAGCCTGGGCGCTTCAGGTGCGGTAAGTGCAGTTATTTTTTCTGCAATTCTGATCGACCCAACCATACAAATTGGACTTTTTTTAATACCCCCTATCATACCTGGCTACTTGTTTGGCCCTCTTTTTTTAATAGCAGCTGCCTGGATGGGTAAAAAAGGAAAAGATAATATTAACCACGCAGCACATATTGCTGGCGCATTGTATGGATGGATATTTACTATTACAGCTACCTATATCGAACACGACAACTTAAAGCCAATCCATACTTTTATTTCGATCGTGCAGAAAAACCTAGGATTGGAATAGCGAACTAAATACTACGCGAATAGCTCCTTTGCTTTTAGAGGTTATTTTGAAGCGATCATCGATTCGATTCCCTATGACCCAAACAATCTTATCACCAGAAGTAAGGACCCACACTTTTTCTTTTTCAGGTAAAGAGAGTTTAAGATCAATCAAAAAACGGGCTACCTTTTTCTTTTTTGGCATACCTAACGGGTAGAAATAATCCCCTGCTCGCCACCGTCTCACCTGCAATGGGAATTCCAATTTTTGAGGATCCAGCAAAGCCACTGTTGAAGAAGCCCCATCAATTGAGTCTATTTTTTTTATTTCCTGAAACGCCAAGGTTCCTAAAGAAAATTGAATAGACTCGTTAGCCGCATGCACAAGTATAAAATCAGTATTGGGAGAATAATGGGGTGAAAGTACAAGCCAATTCCGATGCTTCACCAACCTCCAATTACCCGCACTAGCTACTAGTTGCGCTCCTGTTCTTGCATTCAATAAACGAGTAGCCTCTGCAATTTGGCCCACTGTAAAACCAAATGGATGTAATAATTCGTAAAAAAGTGAAGTATCCAGGAAACGATTGACTGCACCAACGGAAATCAAGTACTCTCCATTTTTTTCATTCAATATTTTTTTCCGTTGAACTTCTACCAATTGCTGATATAAATTTTCAATCTTTGTAAAACGAAGCTGATTATCACATAGATTTTCAATCACAGCCGGATATACTTTTTGCAGAACCGGCATCACGGTATGACGAATATAATTACGCGTATACTCTTCCTTTTGGTTAGAAGAATCAACCACAAAATTCAATTCTTTCTCATTTACTAATAACTCCAAGCTTTTCCGCTCCACAGTAAGCAAGGGTCGGAGAATATTTCCATTTCGGGCTGGAATACCAGTCAGTCCATGTAGACCAGTTCCCCTGAGAAAATTCATCAGAATTGTTTCCGCCTGATCATCCTTGTGATGTCCCGTTAATACCCACTTCAAATGGGAGAATTGCTTCAACAGGTTATAAAACCACTCATATCGAAGGGTCCTCGCTGCTTCTTGAATTGACAACTGCTTTTCTGTAGCGTAGCTGGCTGTATCAAATTGTTTCACATGCAATGGAATATCCCAATCACTGGCTAGCTTTCTAACAAAATCCTCATCCCGCTCGCTTTCGGAACCTCGCAATTTAAAATTACAGTGTGCCAATTCAATTTGATAACCTGCTGATTTGCACAGATAGGCTAGCGCTACTGAATCCACCCCACCACTTATAGCAACCAATAAAACATCACTCGGTAAAACCGGCGCAATCTTTTCAAGATTATGTTTTATTGTAGATGGAATCATGTGTTAAAATGTTAACTCCTCCCAGGCTGAGCGAAGTTCGTTATAGGCGTGTAAATCATTACTAGCTTTTGCCTGTTCCATCCCTTTTTCATATACGCTGATGGCTTGAATGGAGTCACCTAATTGCTCCAACAACTTTGCCAACTGATAATAGGTGCCCACATAAGTTGGATCCGTATTCAATACCCGCTCAAAATAAGTTTTTGCAGCTTGTACATCTCCCAACTTAGCATATTCCAATCCAAGCGCATGTAATAAAAAACAATCTTGGGGGTTGGCCTCTAACATCTCAATAAGTCTGGGAATTCTATCCATAATCAGGGTCCAATAAGTTGAAAAAAGCCTGCCAATCACTTCGTTGTACATCTGCCAAAACTTATCTTTGCATGGTTGCAATTACAACTTTTAAGCAGCATTAACTTTATTTATGAAGATTCTTGTTTGTATCAGCAAAACGCCAGACACAACGGCAAAAATAGCTTTCACCGACAACAACACGAAATTCGATGCCAACGGGGTACAATGGATCGTGAATCCTTGGGACGAATGGTTTGCCTTGGTTAGAGCCATTGAGTTGAAGGAGGCGGATCCTGGCGTCACACTACACCTGTTGACTGTAGGTGAGGCAGATGCAGATCCCATTATTAGAAAGGCATTGGCACTGGGCGGAGACGAGGCAATTCGGATCAACGCAGCGCCAACTGAAAGTCAATTTGTAGCACACCAGATTGCAACCCTGGTCAAGGAGGGCAATTATGATTTGATTTTGACGGGGAAAGAAACAATTGATCATAATGGTTCAACGGTGGGAGGTTTAATAGCTGGAGAAACTGAACTTCCTTTTATCAGTTTGGCAACCAAACTGGAGCGGCAGGGAAACACCTTAACCATTACCCGAGAGGTTGAGGGCGGACAGGAAGTTTGCGAAGTAGAATTTCCAGTAGTCGTAAGCGCACAAAAGGGAATGGCTGAAGCAAGAATTCCCAACATGAGAGGAATTATGGCTGCCAGGACAAAACCACTGAGAGTAATAGAGCCTGCCGAAACAATTAGTTATACTGAAACGCTACAATTTGAATTGCCCGCTCCTAAATCGGGAGTAAAATTGATTGCCCCTGACCAAGTGGAGGAGCTCGTACGTTTATTACATGAGGAAGCAAAAGTTATTTAATCACCTGAATTACTTTACATGAGTATTTTAGTTTACATCGATATTGCCAATGGAAAAATTAAGAAATCAACGCATGAAGTGATTTCTTACGGAGCTGATCTGGCAGCAGCAACTGGAGATCAATTAATTGGCGTAGCAATTGGTAGTTGCCAAGATCAATTACAGGAGTTAGGCTCTTTTGGCTTACAAGAAGTAATCCAGCTTGGTAAAGAAATTGAGCGAAACGCCCCAGCTGAAACTGACGCCTGGGCCATCGCTTCACTTGCCATTGAAAAAAAGGCCACTACCCTACTTTTTTCACATTCCTTGGGAGGTAAATTGCTTGCCCCACTAACGGCAGCCCGTCTTAAAGCAGGTATTGTTTCGGGCGTAATATCGCTGCCAGATCTTTCGAATGGCTTTAGTGTAAAAAGATCAGTTTTCTCGGGCAAGGCTTTTGCAAAAATTGCTATCAAAACAGCAGTGCGTGTATTAACAATCAATCCCAACTCCTACTCCGTAAAACAAACCGGAGGAGTAGCCACACTCATTACTGCTGCACTAACAACGCCATCTACCCGCATAAGAACCAAAAACATTGAAAATACAGCAGGAGCACTTTCTTTGACAGAGGCAGGAATAGTGGTAAGCGCAGGACGAGGCCTAAAGGGCCCAGAAAATTGGGGCATGGTGGAAGAATTAGCCGGTGAGCTAAATGCTGCGCTGGCCTGTAGCCGACCTGTAGCAGATGCACATTGGCGTCCTCATCACGAACATGTTGGACAGACTGGAGTGGCAATTGCCCCCAACCTCTATGTGGCCATAGGCATCTCCGGGGCCATACAGCATCTAGCAGGTGTAAATAGAAGTAAGGTAATCGTGGTGATAAACAAAGATCCAGAGGCGCCCTTTTTTAAAGCAGCAGACTACGGAATAGTAGGTGATGCATTTGAAGTAGTCCCTCAACTTACTGCAGCGATTAAAAAAGTAAAAACAAGTTAGGAATACCCCTAATTGCAATTTTATATTTGCAGCTGGAATGAAAAAAATTGAGTTAGAAATAATAGCGATATCGCATAGCATCACGCAAACACACTCTTATGCAGTTGTGCTCGGCGAGGTAAATGGATCACGCCGACTCCCTATTGTAATAGGTGGTTTTGAGGCGCAGGCAATTGCAGTAGCGCTTGAAAAAATGAATCCATCCAGACCGCTGACGCATGATTTGATGAAGAATTTTTTAGTTGCATTTGGAATTGACCTTCACGAAGTGATTATAAACGATTTACAAGAGGGAGTTTTTTATTCAAAATTGGTTTGTTCCAATGAGCATGACACCATTGAAATTGACTCAAGAACCTCTGATGCCATTGCCATGGCCGTTCGGTTTGGTTGTCCGATTTATACTTTTGAACATATTCTACAAAACGCGGGTATACTTTTAGAAGAAACAGAGGAGTCCAAGCGAAAAAAATCTGAAACAGAGAGTTTGGAAGAGGAGATAAGAACTACGGGCCACGAGGATCTCAAAAAAATGACCTTGGAGGAATTAAATCACCTGCTGACTGAAGTGCTGGAAAGCGAGGATTATATCCGGGCCATTGCTATTCGCGACGAGATTAATAGCCGAAATAAGTAATTTCGAACTCTCCTGCTATATGATTGTATTCCCCAATTGTAAAATCAATCTTGGGCTTCGTATCCTACGTAAGCGGGATGATGGATTTCATGAACTTGAGACTATCTTTTACCCGATTCCAGTCTATGATGTTTTGGAAATATTGCCCCTGGAAAATCAAAAAAAAGGAGTTGTTCAATTTCAACAAAGTGGATTTTTCATTGAGGGAACTGAAGACCAAAACCTTTGTGTGAGAGCCTATAGATTACTGCAAGAAACAAAACAAGATATAGCGTCCGTTTCAATACACTTACACAAGAACATCCCCATGGGTGCAGGATTAGGAGGAGGAAGTGCGGATGGCGTTTTCACACTGCTGGCGTTACAATCACTATTCAAGCTTGCCATTTCCAATACAGATAATCAAAAAATGGCACTACAACTTGGAAGCGACTGCCCATTTTTCTTGCAACAGAAACCAGTAATAGGACTGGGAAGAGGAGAAAAATTATCACCCATCTCCCTGTCTCTTTCTGGCTATCATATTCTTCTTATTCACCCAGGTATCTCTATTTCTACAGCAGCGGCTTTTCAAGGAGTGAAACCAACAACAGCGGGAGAATCACTGGCCCATTCAATTCTAGAACCCGTAGAGAAGTGGAAAGATTTTATTTATAACCAATTTGAAGAAACTATTTTCCTTAGATACCCTTCCTTAAAAACGATAAAAGAGAATCTCTATAATTGGGGAGCTTTATATGCCTCAATGAGTGGAAGTGGTAGTACTGTTTTTGGAATTTTCCCACCTGACGCCAGCAAACCTGCCTGTGAAGCTTACCCCTGGGTACAATGGAGAAAATTTCCATAACTTTATCCTAACAAGTACAACAGCAAGATGGCCTCATCTTTTCTATTTTCATTATTACAACAGCATCTGGATCTTTTGAATCACTAACGTTCCTTGCTGTTTTCGTCTCTCCTACCTACCATCATTCTTTATTTAATTTTTATGCATAAAGCACCTATTGGCGCATTAGCCAAACAATTCATAGAGCAAGAAGAAAAATTCAGTGCGCACAACTATCATCCGATACCCGTTGTAATAAAGCGAGCTGAAAATGTATTCATGTGGGATGTTGACGGGGTTCGATATTTTGATTTCTTAAGTGGATATTCATCCGTCAATCAAGGACATTGTCACCCCAAAATTGTATCAAGTTGTATACAACAAGTGCAAGAATTGACACTAACCAGCCGCGCATTTCATCATCATTTATTTGGGCCCTATGCAGCTTATATAACATCCCTATTTGGTTACGACAAAGTGTTGCCCATGAATACGGGCGTAGAGGCGGTAGAAACAGCTATCAAGCTATGTCGCAAATGGGCCTATGAAAAAAAATCAATTCCCAGTAATCAAGCTAAAATTATTGTTTGTGAAGGTAATTTTCATGGTCGCACTTCTGGAGTCATTTCATTCAGTACTGATCAAGAATCTACACGAAATTTTGGGCCTTACCTGCCCGGGTTTATTACCATTCCCTATGATGATTGCGAGGCGCTTGAAGCAGCCTTACGTGATCCACATGTAGCAGGCTTTTTGGTAGAACCCATACAAGGAGAAGCGGGAGTGGTGGTACCCAAAGACGGCTATCTACGTACAGCTGCAAAATTATGCCGTGATAAGCAAGTGCTATTGCTGGCAGATGAAATACAAACCGGCTTAGGAAGAACAGGAAAAAGACTGGCCTGTGATCATGAAAATGTAAGACCAGATATTTTGATATTAGGTAAAGCGTTGAGTGGCGGCCTTTTGCCAGTGAGCGCCGTGTTAGCAGATGATGAAATCATGCTTGCAATCAAACCTGGGCAACACGGATCTACCTACGGAGGAAACCCATTAGCTTGTGCTATCGCAAAAACAGCATTGACAGTAATTGAAGAAGAACAACTAGCAGAAAATGCAACAGCAAGAGGTATTCAACTGAGAGAAGGAATCAATAATTTAAATTCACCCCATATCAAATTGGTACGGGGGAAAGGACTACTTAACGCCATTATTATTGCACATCCAGACGCTAATGCGGCTTGGAATTTATGTATTGAGATGAAAGCAAAGGGTCTTTTAGCAAAACCAACACATGGAGATAAAATCAGATTAGCCCCTCCGCTAGTGATTACCGCTACACAAATCGAGGAGGCCCTTACTATTATCCACGATAGCTTGCCTGTACTTAATTATAGGTAATGATTTGATAGGCGGCACGATGATTATATTGTAAAACGAGTAAAATCAATGGTGTAGTATTTTTTATTCCAATTGGTATACGAATGGATCTAGGTTCGCCCGGTGCTAAATATCTTTGAGTTTGACTTAGAAATTGACCATTCATTGTGTAGACTTGTAAAGTAGTATGCCCTACCCCTTTACACAAGATGGATACTTGCTGAGCAGCATTTTCATACCGAAAGCTGAGTAAAGAAAAGGAAGTATCCGCAACCCTAACTATTGACCTTACCATTCCATAATTAAGCACCCCGTCCCTATCTTCTTGAACGATACGATAATAACCTCTTCCTTCCAATGGTGTAGCATCCAAAAATTGATAAACTTGTTTTGTATTTTGATTGCTGATTGGTCCAGCAGCCACTACTCCTATTTTCAAAAAAGTATGCCCATCTGCAGAGCGCTCGACATGATATCGAGCATTATTTATTTCCCAAGCAGTAGCCCACTCGACCAAAACCCTACTATTAAAAGCTTTTAGCGTTGTATAGAGCCAATGTACGGGTAGAGTGGCTGGAGTCACCAGTCCCGTTAATTGTAAATCATCGATTCGCCAGTTTGCCACGTTGATAGCAGCTGTTCCTACTCCATCATATCCGTAAATGCGATATTCTAGACTAGTATGGTACCCCGCTGTAATTGAATATTGCTGGAAGACCCAATTGCTATTATTGGGTACATTACCAGATTGAATCGGTGTTGTAAAGTTGTCTGCACTTGAATAGAGTGCCCAGGATTGAGGACCGGAGCTGGTGGATCGAAGCCCCAGCGCAAAAGCTTGCAGCACAAACTTATAACCAGCTATTGCTGAAACAGAAAAACTAAAAAAAGAGGACCCCGTGGCTGTTCTGTTCAGAGGCCCGGTCCTGCAAGCTAATGCTGCATTATTCTCACCCGATGCGCCGGAATAGGATTGAATGGACGAAGAATTTGATGTAAGCAATACTGTGGTGCCAAAATTTACCCCCTGTTTAAATTCGCTGGCTGTTACATGTAATGATGAATGAGCCGGTGTAGCAAGCTGCATATCCCAATAAATAGAAAAAGCAGATTGTGCGACAAGCCTGAGCGTTAACAGGAGTGCAAGAATAAATTGAGCTAAGCAAAAGAAAGACTGCACCTCATAAGTATAAGGCCAGCCATTACTAAAATCAATACCTTATTTGGATAATAGCTTATGGGTTGACTTTCTGCTGTTCAGCAGTGGGGAAAAAACTGGTCAATAACATTGCTACACTAGCCACTGCAACCAAATAGATTCCCCATTGGCGGGAGGGGCATTCTCCGCCTCTGCATAGACCCATCAAAAAGAAATTACGAATCATCCAGGATAAATTTAAAGCCGCTATCAGCAGGTTAAAACGCTTTGCCCAGTCCTTAGGTATTAGCACAAACAAAAAGTACAAGCTCAGAAATATCAAATGAAAAAAACCAGGTTTTCCAAAACTGGTCCCCTCCGTGTTCATCCCTGTCAATGTGAGTGCAGGAGAAGATATTTCAACCCATGGCATCCAACAAGCAAATGCCAATAAAAGGCCAGAAAAGATAGAAAAGAGTAGATAGTAGCTGATTTTCATATTCACTCGTTTACTATCGGCAATGACTTCTTCCGCCAATAATAATACAAAGGTAATCCAGCTAACACCAAAAAAAGTCCTACACCTGCATGAATGATTGGCTGCCTTCCCATTAGAAATGAGACAACATCCGTGTATAGCGTGGCCAACAAATAAAATAAACAGAAAGCAATAAAAATAAGCACGGTTATAGATCTTCCCCAGGTACGATAGGCCGGTTGTCCTTGCTGCTTGTCTAAAGAAAGTCTTAAAACCGCTACAGCAGCCAGTCCGTAGGCGATCCAAGTGACAAAAACATACATGTCAGCCAGCATGTCAAATGAACCTGATAATATCAAAATAGTAATCCAAAAACCATGTAAACGAAGGGCTGCAACGGGGAGTTGTCGTTTTTGATCAAGTGCGCCCACCCAACCAGGAAAAACTCGATCTCTTCCCATTGCATAGGTGATTCGTGCGGAGGCCATAATATTTCCATTTAAACATCCCAGCGTACAGCAAACAATTAGGAATGCAATAACCCCTCCCGCAAGGGGACCCCAAGCCAATGTCAATGCATCGGATGCTACTACACGAGCCGTAGCTATTTGACTTACCGGCATCACAAAAAGATAGGCTTGATTCAATATAAGGTAGAGGAATAAACAAATACCCACACCCAATAAAAGGGTACGAGGAATGGTACGAGAAGGAGATTGAACCTCTCCAGCCATAGAAATGATATTTATCCACCCATCTAAAGCAAAGAATGCACCGGTCAATGCAGGTATCCAAGCAGAGAAACCACGATGCAGTGTATTTGCGATACCTGGCTCAACTAAATTTGAAGCTTTACCACTTGCAGCTAAAAAAAGCAGTACAGACAATAGTAATAAAATAAAAATGTTTAAGGCGGTCGAGAAAAATTGAAAACGCCCACCCGCCTGCAAGCTTTTAGTATTAACCCAAGTGATTACTAAGACTAATACAATTGCGATCACTTTAATAGTGAAATCTTGAAAAGGATATAATATTCCCAATGGATAAATGGAAATTGAAAACGATTGCCAGGAAGCGTCTAAAAAATCAGGGATTCCTAAAATTGAATTTAGATAAGTAGCACAAATAAAGGCCACTGCAGCCATTGATGCCGTATTGATAACAGAGAAGGCAGACCAGCCATATAAAAATCCCGTCTTGGGCCCATAACAACTTGTAAAGTGAACAAACAGACCTCCTGTTGTAGGCATTCGTACACCTAATTCTGCAATAACAAGCGCACCACAAAGTGTAAAAAATCCAGCTACTAACCAGGTGATGGTCATTGCCATGGGGGATCCCAATTGAGCCGCCATAGAAGCTGGTTTCATGAATAGTCCTGCTCCAATAATAGATCCTACAATAAGAGAAAGGGCAGCCTTTCCGGAAAGCTGCCCTTTTTTATTTTCTTGTAGCATGGCAAATTATCACTGAAACCTAAAGATAAGCGGGAACAAAAAGGTGACCAAGACGGCCCAAATAAAGTATATGGGCAAATAGCGAGCAATAACCTCCTCTATTGAATGGGTGGCAACCTGGCCACGAAGTTGTCTGAAGAGTTGCCTTGCCAATAAAATCAGATTGATGAAGAATAATAAATTTCCACCTAACACAGCTAGCCGGTTAGGGGTAAATCCCCAAGATCCAATACGATAGAGGATAGCAGAAAGGGCAACTCCATTTACAACTATAGTGACTAGCGCTAAAAGAAATATGATCCAATGCGCCACTTTATTCTCTGTTGTGCGCTTCATCTCTACTACTGAGAAAAAAATGATAGCCAATACACCAATCAATAAGGCATTGAATAACATAAGAAACTCACGGTCGGTATAAGGATCTTTACCAGCAATCAATATTCCAATCAAGTAAGCCACCAAAGTGACTAATACAAGAGGGCTAAAAATTCTGGCAATGACAGGAGAAACTTTGTTAACCAGTTGAGGATTATAGCGAATAACATATGTTGCAATCAAGGGAGAAGCCGATAATTCCGCAATCAATATCCATTGTGTATAAAACTCCTCAATGGAAAGTCCGATCAAACTAAATAGTCCAAGCGTAATCCCGGTTAGTAACATGACCCCGCTTACTATTAATGATCCCATCACAATCAAATCTCCGTTGTAGCGTAAAAAAGCGGGACGAGCACCCCAATTGCTCAACTGGCCTTTACCAAATACAAAGCCTAGTAAAGACCAGCCTATCAAGGGTAAATGAATGCAACTGAGTATTACTGTGTCATTATCAAAATTTCCAGGTAACCAATTGATATAAATAGCACAAGCTATGAAAATGAACAAGACAGTTAGAATAGTTTGCTTTTTAAGTCGATGCAGCCACATAAAATAACCAGCCAAAACGGGCATTACAATAAAACTTATGTTTCTAGGAAAAAACTCCTCGGGTTTGAGGGAAAAGAAATCTGGTATTTTAGCTATAAAGGTTGCAACTGCTGTGGCTATTAAAATAACCAACAGATCGGAACCCTTACCCCAAGATATAGGGGTGGATTCCTCTTGCAATCTTTCATACCAGCAAATTGCAATTGGGTCTGCTGGTTTGGTAGGAAATAATTCGAAAAAGGCTTTTCGAAAGCCGGATTTATCTGATCGGTACAAGCTTTCAAGCCTAGTAGGATCCGATAAATTAAGTTGTAAGGTTTCTTTCATTTTACAGGGACTGTGCGTTTTATAACAGTATTTCGAAAGTAGATGTTGAGCCTTTCTTCAACAATCCACCCCTGTAATTTAACAATACATTTCGTTTTTGAGTGTTTTCACGCGTTCGTCCGCCAAATATTCATCAAAAGTCATTAAGCGGTCGATAACACCTTTGGGGGTAAGCTCAATAATACGATTTGCAACTGTTTGCATAAAAGTGTGGTCGTGGCTGCTAAGTAAAACTATACTCTTGTAGTCGGTGCACTGCTCGTTAAAACTTTGAATACTTTCCAAATCAAGGTGATCCGTGGGCTGATCGAGCAATATTACATTTGGATTTTGCAACATCATACGGCTAAGCATACAACGTACTTTCTCTCCCCCACTGAGCACCGAGGTTTTCTTCATAACATCTTCCCCGCTAAACAACATTTTCCCTAAAAATCCTCTTAAGAATGGTTCATCTACATCTTTTACGTGCTCGGGCACGTATTGGCGCAACCAATCCATCAAATTAAGTTCGCCCGTAAAATATTTTGAATTCTCCTGGGGAAGGTAGGCCCAGGTGATAGTGGTACCCCATTCAAAACTCCCCTGATCAGCCTTTAATTCGCCAGCAATAATGTTATAGAAAGCCGTAACTGCCAGGGGATCCTGACTTAAAATGGCTACTTTATCTCCTTTATTGAGCGTGAAACTTACTTGGTCAAATAACACGCGGCCGTCAATTTCCTTCTTTAATTTTTCAACTGTCAGAATTTGATTTCCCACTTCACGAAGAGGCTGAAAAATGATACCAGGATATTTACGATAGCTTGGTTCTATTTCCTCGATCGTTAGTTTTTCAAGAGCTTTTTTACGTGAAGTTGCCTGACGGCTTTTTGATGCATTGGCGCTAAATCGTGCAATAAAATCCAAGAGGGCTTGTCTCTTTTCCTCTATTTTTTTGTTCTTATCCCCCAGCTGGCGAGCCATTAGCTGAGAAGATTCATACCAAAAAGTATAATTACCAGTGAAAATTTTGATTTTCTGTCTGTCAACGTCGGCAATATGAGTACATACGGCATCTAAAAAGTGACGATCGTGACTGACTACCAGCACTATGTTCTCGTAGTCAGCAAGAAAATTTTCAAGCCAGGAAATTGTTTCAATATCAAGTCCATTGGTAGGTTCATCCAGAAGTAGTATATCAGGATTCCCAAATAAGGCCTGTGCCAAGAGTACACGCACTTTTAAATTAGTAGGGATGTCCTTCATTAGAGATTGATGTAAATCCTCCTTTACCCCTAACTCCCCAAGTAAAGTTGCAGCATCACTATCTGCAGTATACCCTCCCATCTCCCCATACTCTGCTTCTAACTCCCCAGCTCTTATACCATCTTCCTCCGTAAATTCTGCAAGCGCATAAATCTTTTCCCGCTCTTTTGTTACTTGCCATAATTTGGAATGGCCCATCAGTACAGTATTCAAAACAGATTCCTCATCAAAGGCAAAATGATTTTGCTTTAATACGGCCATCCTTTCTCCAGGCGTAAACTCCACCTTTCCTTTATTGGGTTCAATTTCGCCGCTTAAAATCTTTAGAAATGTACTCTTACCTGCTCCATTGGCACCAATTACCCCATAGCAGTTCCCTTTGGTAAAATTTAGGTTCACTTCTTCAAAAAGCACCCGCTTGCCATAGGCTAGCTTTAAATCACGTACACTGATCATAGTTGATTAATTGCGGCGGCAAAGGTACCAAAAAAAATCCCGTCCGGATTACCGAACGGGATTTGAAAAAAATCAGTATTTCTTTACTTGTAAATAACCATGCTGATTGTTCTGCTTTCTACTGGAGCAACCTCATCATTTACAAACTGTAAGTGGAAGGTTCCAGCAGGAAGTGAAGACATATCCATGTTTACAACCTGTCCATAAAACACATTGGATATTTCCTGTGTGCGTACAAGCTGTCCAAGGTTATTGAAAATCTTAACAGAGAATCGTGTATACAAATCAGTGTTGATTCGGATACCGAATTTACCTGTGTTTGGATTTGGATATAAAGTCAAAGAAGCAGGGTTTGACAATGGCACTTGACGCTCAGCACACTGATCAACAATGATTGAGCGAGATAAAGTGGATTGACAACCTGCATTGGAGGCTGTGTACGTAACTGTTTTAACACCTAACCCAGCAGTACGAGGATTAAACGCACTACCAGTTACCCCTGTTCCGCTAAATGCACCTCCAGCAGGAGTAGCACTCAAAGAAACAGGACGATCAGAGAGACAAAGCTCGTTAACCGTATTAAATGAAATAACTGGATATGTATTTACAGTAAGCGCAACATTTGTTGAGTAAATGGTTCCGCAACTTGTGGTTACCGCACAACGGAAGATGTAACCATTCTGGGTTGCGGGCACATTGGACTGATTAAAGGTTCCACTGGTTGCACCATTCACTGGAGACCAGGTTGCACCTCCGTTAGCACTCGCTTGCCATTGGTAAGTCAATGTACCAACTGGCGTGGTGGCAGCTACTACAAAGCTGGTTGATGCTCCCTCACAGATCACAGCTGTAGGTGAAGGCTGAGCAGTGATGGTTGGCGCTGCGCTCAAGGTTAATGTTGCAGCATTAGAGGTTGCAGCAGGGCTACAAGCACCTGATACCACACAACGATAACGATTATTATTTTGAGCAAGAACAGTAGAAGCAATTGTATACGTTGCAGCGTTAGCACCTGTGATAGCAGAATAAGTAGCACCACCATCTGTACTCACCTGCCATTGGTAAGTCAACGCAGTTCCGGTGGCTCCAACAGAGAAAGAAACAGATGTTCCAGTACACTGAGCCACGTTAGTTGGCTGTGTAACCACGGCAGGTAATGTGTTAACTGTAAGTGTGGCAGCAGTTGAGGTTGTAGTTCCGCACTGACCTGCTACAAGACAACGATAGGTATTACCCGACATAGAAGCCGTCACTCCACTTGCAGTGTAAGAAGAAGCTGTGGCGCCAGCAATATTACTAAAGCCAGAACCCGT
>CAIRNW010000266.1 GCA_903879995.1 uncultured Bacteroidota bacterium | reverse complement strand
CTAATTTCCATTATAGTACTGGCCCTTCTGTTCGATTACATCAATGGATTTCATGATGCAGCTAATTCTATTGCCACTGTTGTTTCTACAAAAGTGTTAACACCCTTCCAGGCAGTGCTGTGGGCCGCCATTTTCAATTCGGTAGCTTTCTTTATTTTCAAAGACCATGGAGTGGCTAATACAGTTGCCAAAACGGTTAACGCCGATGCGGTAAATGGAGCCAGCATGATGAATGTTATTTTTGCCGGATTGATTGCAGCAATAGCCTGGAACTTATTAACCTGGTGGTTTGGAATACCCTCTTCATCCTCACATACTTTAATAGGAGGTTTTGCGGGAGCCGGAATTGCAGCAGCTGGTTTTGACGCCGTCAACACGGCAGTAATTGTCAAGACAGCCAGCTTTATAATTTTGGCACCTATGATTGGAATGCTGATGGCATTTATCATGTCGCTATGGTTTCTCAGTTCTTTTGGAAAAGGTTGGAAATCGAGAATCATCTCAATTTTGGTCATTGCTTACGTAGTGTACTTTCTGCAATCCAATTTGCTAATTGACCCTGCAGAATTAGCTGGCAAAACAGATTACGAGAGCTACTTCATGCAAGTCATTTTCTACGCCAAGAATTTCAAATGGATTCTGCTGGCCTTCATCTTGTTGACCATGGCCTTTTTCGCCCTTTATTTAAATAAATTAAATGCCCATCGATCCAATTTGTGGTTTAAAAAATTGCAATTAGTATCCTCAGCTGCATTTAGTATCGGCCATGGAGGAAATGATGCCCAAAAAGTAATGGGGATTATCACCGCCGCATTAATTGCAGGTGGACAAATTAGTTCCTTCGAAGAAATGCCCAATTGGGTACCTATTGCCTGCTATGCAGCCATTGGAATCGGCACCATGAGTGGTGGTTGGAAAATTGTAAAAACAATGGGAACGCGGATTACCAAAGTAACTCCCTTTGAAGGCGTAGCTGCAGAAACTGCAGGAGCATTGACCCTCTTTTTAACAGAGGCCTTGAAAATTCCAGTAAGTACTACACATACCATCACAGGTGCAATTATGGGCGTGGGCGCCACCAAGCGTCTCTCTGCTGTTCGCTGGGGGGTAACCATTAATTTAATCTGGGCCTGGATACTTACTATCCCGGTAAGCGCATTATTAGCCGCTTTTATTTACTGGATTCTCCGTTTCTTTTAATCTTTTCTTGCAAACAGCGCTGGAATTACAGAGTTTTGCCGAGTAACTAATCCTATGGCAAAAATTGTTGTAACAGGTGGTTGTGGATACATTGGATCACACACCATTATTGATCTGTTGGAAAACGGATATGAGGTAATCTGTGTTGATAATAATTCCCGCTCCCATGCGGCGGCGCTCGATGCCGTTCAAAAAATTACAGGTAAAAAAGTACAGCACTATAAAATTGATCTTTGCAATTACGAAGATACCTGTGCAGTATTTGAAGAACATACTGATATCAGTGGAGTGATTCACTTTGCGGCTTACAAAGCCGTAGGCGAATCAGTTGAACAACCACTACTTTATTTTGAAAACAATTTATTTTCATTAATTAACCTTTTAAAATGTGTGGACGAATACGGAGTGTCTCACTTTGTATTTTCTTCCTCCTGTACCGTGTATGGTAATCCGGATAAAATACCGGTAACAGAACAAACCCCCATCAAAACAGCAGAATCACCTTACGGCTCCACGAAGCAAATCAGCGAACAGATTATCCAGGACTATGCCAAAAATTCTGCAGCAGAGCATATCCTCCTCCGTTATTTTAATCCAGCTGGCGCCCACCCCTCTGCATTAATTGGGGAACTTCCCCT
>CAIRNW010000265.1 GCA_903879995.1 uncultured Bacteroidota bacterium | reverse complement strand
GTCCCCCTCCCGGCGAATAGTTCCTCCACAATGATCAAAATGAAGATGCGATAAAATTACATCGGTAATATCGTCTCTGTGAAAGCCATGCTTGGCTAAGGATTTATCGAGCGTATCCTCTCCATGGAGATGGTAGTGGCTGAAAAATTTAGCATCTTGTTTGTCTCCGTTTCCATTGTCTATCAAGATCATTCTATTTCCCTCTTGAATCAGCAAACATCGAAGTGCCCAAGAACATAAATTATTCTCGTCGGCAGGATTTACTTTGTTCCAAATACTTTTTGGGACAACGCCAAACATGGCGCCTCCATCTAATTTAAAAAAGCCGGTATTGATACTATACAGCTGCATGCGCTTCTCTTTTTTCTGCTTGTGTGAAGATCAGCAGAAAAAATCCAAGAACAAAGAAAACCATCAGCGCTAACACAGAGCCGCGTTGTGATCCCGTTAATTCGGTGATATAGCCAAAGCCGAACATACCAATTACAGTGGCAATCTTTTCTGTTACATCATAAAAACTAAAATAGGAGGCGGTATCCTTCGTGGCGGGCATTAGTTTAGAATAGGTAGAGCGGCTCAGCGACTGAATCCCTCCCATCATAAAACCCACAAAGGCTGCTAAGCCGTAAAACTCATTGATGCCGCCCACTGGTAGTTTATAGCCTATCACACATCCCACACACCAAAGTCCTACCAGCATCATAAGCGTTTGCATATTACCGATCCGCGCGGATACTCTTGCAATGGTAAATGCGCCGGGAATGGCAATCAATTGAATGATTAAAATGGCTCCAATCAAATTGGTGGTGGGTATTTGGAGTTCACTCTTACCATAAATAGCGGCTACCAGCATCACAGTTTGCACTCCCATATTGTAACAAAAGAAGGCAGTCAGAAAACGACGCAGCTTGTGTTGTCCCTTTAATTGTTGCCAAACTGAACGTAATTCGTTATATCCTTTTGTTAGAACATTATGTTGAAGATCTCCGTGGCCAGAAGGTTTGCCGTTGGGCATTCTGCTCAGTGAATAGGAGCCAAAACCAAACCACCACAATCCCACTAGTAAAAAGCAAATTCTGAATTGTATAGTAGTGCTATCATCTCCGCCAACCAGCGAAGGAACAAATACAAATACAAAACAAATTAATTGCAGAATCACCGAACCCACATAGCCATAGGCATAACCGCGTGCACTGATACGGTCTCTGTCTTCAGGTGCCGCAATTTCAGGTAGAAAGGAGTTGTAATATACCCAGCTGGCCCAGAAACCAACACAGGCTAGGATCATACAGAGTACTCCCCAACCCAATGTGTGTTTTTCAAAAAAGAACAATCCACTACATCCAATGCTCCCCATAGTAAGAAAAAATCGCATGAATGATTTTTTATTCCCCTTCATATCAGCGATAGCTGAAAGCAAGGGTGAAAGACAAGCCACAATGAGCAACGCCACTGCGATTGTATAATTATAAAGAGCCGAGTTTTCAAACGTTCGTCCTAAAAAAGTAACTGCCGTACGCGATACAGCACGATCATCTACTGCAATTGCTTCAAAATAGGCAGGAAAAATCGTAGAGGTAATTACCAGGTTGTAAGCGGAGTTTGCCCAGTCGTACATAGCCCAGGCATTGACCACTTTTTTGGGGGC